>NZ_FNDI01000017.1:0-214997 GCF_900100565.1 Paraburkholderia steynii
TTGCCGCCGCAAAGAAAAGTAGGCAAAAGAAAGCGGCTCACACCGCCAGCCCGTGTTCTTATCCACGGGCCCCCAACGTCCCCACGCTTCACATGGCAACGCCCTTGTTCGCGTGCGTTGCCAACGCTTCGAATCAACGCCTCACCCACTTCGAATATCCGTACTCAGGCCAGCGGCAGCGAACCGTATATGCCGCCTAGGTGGCAAACTGTGTGTCGGCTGGCGGTGCTCCACACGCATCGCTCCAGACCGATAGTACACGCGCACCACCTTGTAAGAGCGCTCACACATACGACGCGACAACCTACACACAGTTTGCCACCTGGGCGGCGGTGGACTATCTGGCGCGGCGTGATGTAGTGCTGGTGCGTGAAGCGGGTGAGGCGCACATCAAGAGCGCCGGCAACCAACGCGGAACAAGCAGGTTGCCGTGTGAAGCGTAAGAACCTTTGGGGGCCCTCAGGCAAACACAAGAGCTGGCGGTGTGAGCCGCTTTCTTTTGCCTACTTTTCTTTGCGGCGGCAAAGAAAAGTAGGTGCCGCCCCGCACAGGGGCGACGCGTGAAGCACGCTAACAGATCGCGGATGCCAGCGCAAAGGCAGAAATACCAAGCGGCATCACCTTCGCCGCGAAAGCAAAACCGAAAAGTAAGTGCAGCCCGCACAGGGGCGACGCGTGAAGCACGCTAACAAAACGCGGATGCAAGCAAAAAGGCAAGCACACCACCCAGCGTCGCAGACAACCAAAAACCCCTATCCAAACTTCACACCAGTCTGCCTCATAGCCTCCCCCAGCCCCAGCATGGGATACTTCTTCTCAATGATCCGCATATCATTGCGAGTCTCCTCGATAAGCCAATCGCGGACATCGTCCACAATAGGCCGTAAAGGCTTATTAGCAGGCCGCACCAAACAGCACCGCCGATTCGTAACAATAACCTCTTGCTCAGCGGGCAAAAGCGCCCCTTGCGCAAGCCAATGCGACACCACATTCAACCACCCCAGCGCGATCCCCTGCCCAAGCAGCGCCGCCTGCACCACAATCGCATAATCATTAAAGCTCAGCATCCCGGCAACATGCCGCCCATGCCCGACGAACGCGCCGAATCGCTCATGCCAGCCGCGCTCCTCATCGTCCATCACGATTACCGTATCGCCATGCGCGCGACCAGCATCGCTTAGAGCAGTCTCCCGATACCGCTCATTACAAACAGGCAAAAGCGTTTCAGGCATAACAAGCACCGCATGCTCATCAATCTCGCCATCGTGCAAAAACCGCATCCCGAGATCGACATCATGAAGCGGTCCGCCAATCCGCCCCGATATCAGCTGAAAGCGCAAATCGATATTAGGGAAAGCCTGATTCAGCCGGCTCATACGCGGCATCAGCCAATGCGTGGTGAAACCGGTGGAAACCGACAAAGTGACTGACTCGACCCCCGTCGCGCGGGCCTCGATTTCCCTGATTGCGTTTTCAACGCCATTGAAGCCTTCAGAAATCGCGCGATACAGAATCCTGCCGCTTTCAGTGAGCTCGATACCGCCGCGCACCCGCTCGAACAGGCGCACGCCAATATGGTCCTCCATGCGCGCAAGCATGCGGCTCACGGCAGGCTGGCTCACATAGAGCTCCTGCGCGGCGCGCGTGAAGTTGCCGCAGCGGGCGGCCGCTTCGAACACGAACAGCGCATTCGCGCTCGGCAGTTTCTTACGAAGGTTGGGCATGACCTGATGTTATGCCCGATCCAACAATTTGGGAATTGCTGTCAAAAAGAACGGGACTTATATTTTTCTCAACACACCCATTTCCAGCGAGACACACGTCATGGACGCACGAGCGAAAACGGGAGTATCGATCAGGTCGGCAGCAAAGCGTTATGGTCCAGTGGTCGCGCTGGACGACGTATCGCTCGATATCGCACCGGGTGAATTCGTGTCGCTGCTCGGGCCGTCCGGGTCGGGCAAGACGACGCTGCTCGGCATCCTCGGCGGCTTCGTGCAGCCGAGTTCCGGCACGGTCTGGGTCGGCGAGCGCGACATTACATTTGCGCCGCCGCACAAGCGCAACATCGGCATCGTGTTCCAGAACTACGCGCTGTTTCCGCATATGACAGTCGGCGAAAACGTCGCCTTTCCGCTGCGCGCGCGCCGTGAGCCGAAATCGGGCTGGGCGAAGAAAGTCGCCGATGCCCTCGCGATGGTCGAATTGAACGGCTACGAGTCGCGCAACATCAGCCAGTTGTCGGGCGGCCAGCGTCAGCGCGTGGCGCTGGCGCGGGCGATGGTGTTCGAGCCGCAACTGATTCTGATGGACGAGCCGCTCTCTGCACTCGACAAACAACTGCGCGAAACCATGCAGATCGAATTGCGCCGCCTGCATCGCAAGCTCGGCGCAACCATCGTCAACGTTACGCATGACCAGCGCGAAGCACTGACGATGAGCGACCGCGTCGCCGTGCTGAAGGACGGCAAGCTCGTGCAGATCGATACGCCGGAACGTCTCTATGACCGTCCGTGCGATGCGTTCGTCGCGAGCTTCATCGGCGAAGCGACGCTGCTCAACGTGAGCCGCGCTGGCGACGACGCCGTGCGTCTCGGCGATGCCGTGTTACGCACCGCGCATCCGCTGCCGCGCGGCGACAAGCTGCTGCTCGCGGTGCAGACAGAGAAGCTCGTGATCGACGGCGCAGAGGGACAGGGCGTCGCGCATGCAAACCGCCTGTCGTGCCGCGTCACCGAAGTGCTGTATCAGGGCGAGAGCCTGCGCGTGTTCGCCGCGCTCGCCGACGGCACGGCCATCAGCCTTCGACAACCCGGCAGCCACGAAGCGCGCCGGCGCATTCCATCGCCGGGCGCGCAGATGACCGTCGCGCTCGATCCTCAGGACACGATCGTCGTGCCCGCCTGATTTCACTCACGCCTGTGTACGGGCATGCCTTCTTACGCGATTCACGCAAACTGCAAAGGGATGATGCAATGAAGCTCACCGATTTCAAGGTTCTGACGTTCGATGTCGTCGGCACGCTGATCAACTTCGAAAAGGGCGTGCTCGCCTCCATACGGCGTCTGGGCGGCGCGAAAGCGAAAGACCTGACCGACGAAGCGATCTTCGAGCCGTACATGCGCGGCCGCGCGACCTATCCGGGCCGCTCGAGTCATGAGATGGCCAACGTCTATCTCTATGTTGCGAAAGAACTCGGCCTGCCCGACGACGCGCAATCGGCCGCTGCATTCCAGCGCGACGTGCTCGACTGGCCCGCGTTCGAAGATTCCGTCGCGGCGTTGAAGCGCCTGCGCAAGCACTATCGCCTGGTCGCGATGACGAACGCGGACCGCGTTGCGCTGTCGGCCTATGCGCACACGCTCGGCGATCCGTTCGACGACACCGTCTGCTGCGACGAAACGGGCGTCGCGAAACCCGATCCGCAGTTCTTCGCGTACAACCGCGGACGTCAGGCGGCATTCGGCTACAAGTTCGGCGAAATCCTGCATACCGCGCAAAGCCAGTATCACGACATCGGCATCGCGACGAAGCTCGGCTACGCGACCTGCTGGATCGAGCGTCGCCAGGGCTTGAAGGGTTTTGGCGCGACGCCCGTGCCCGAAGCTGTCACCGAGCCGACGTTCAAGTTCGCGACGCTCGCGGCACTGGCGGATGCCGTCGAAGCCGAAGCACGCGCCGCCTGACCATGCTCGCGCCGACGACACTGCACCGGCCGCAGCCGGACTCGCTCTGGCGGGCGATGGCTGCGCGCTCGCCCGTCACGGATGCGCCCGTCAGCACGGGCGCGCCGCTCGCGCGCGACCTGATCGTCGACGTGGCGATCATCGGCGCGGGTTATTCGGGTCTCGCGGCCGCGTATGCGTTGCAAAAGCGCGGCGTCGATTGCGCGGTGTTCGACGCGAATCCCGTTGGCTGGGGCGCGAGCGGGCGCAATGGCGGCGTGGTGTCGTCGAAATTCCGGCTGTCGTTTCCGTCGATCGCCAGCACGTACGATCTCGACACCGCGAGGCGCATGCATCGGCTCGCGCATGACGGCGTGCGCGTGGTCGAGCAGTTCGTCGATGAATTCAAGCTGGAGCGGGCGCGCTTCGAGCACACGGGCAGCCTGCGCTGCGCGCATACGGAGCGGGCCTTCGCGTCGATTCGCGCGGAAGCGGACTGGGTTCGCACGCAACTCGGCGATGGATCGATGAGCGTGCTATCGCGCGAAGAGATAACGCACGAGACGGGTTCGAATGGTTTTGTCGGCGGCGTGCTGAGCGCCGATGCAGGCACGATCCTCCCACTCGAGTACGTATGCGGTATTGCACGTGCCCTGACGGCGCGCGGCGTGCCCATCTACGAATCGACGCCGATTCTCGACATGACGCGTGTGCAGGAAGGCGTGATGCTGCGCGCGCCCGGCGGCAGCGTGCGCGCGAAACAGGTGATCGTCGCGACCAATGCCTACTCGAATCTCACGCAGGCCACGTCGTCGTATCAGCGCGAACTCGTGCCGTTTCGCAGCGCGATGATAGCGACGGAAAGATTGTCGGCGGAACTCGACGCGAAGCTGATGGTCAACCGGCGCAGCTACACCGAAACGCGTCGCATGATGAAGTGGTTTCGCAAGGTGGATGGCCGCATGCTGTTCGGCGGCCGCGATGCGTTCGGCAAGGAAGGGCAGGCAACGGGCTTCGATGCATTGCAGCGCGCGATGGTCGCGCTCTTTCCCGATCTCGCGGGCGTGCGTGTCGAGTACGGCTGGTCCGGTTATGTGGGCATGACGTTCAACGCGTTGCCGCATGTCGGGCGCAGCGACGACGTCACGACATTCTGTCTCGGGTATAACGGAGCAGGTGTCGCGATGGCGAGCCTGATCGGGCAGCATGCGGCTGCGCTGGCGCTCGGCGAGAAGCCGGAGCTGGCGTTGCTGGCGCAGGAGGGCTTGCGGCCCGTGCCGTTTCATTCGCTGCGCGCGCCGGGCGTCAGGCTCGTTGCCGCGTGGTATCAGTTTCTCGACGCAGTGGGTGCATGATGACGACAGCCAAACACGTTTTGCAGGAACAGACTGTGATGCAGGCCACTACGATCGATCCGTCGGTACGTCACCAGCAGCGCGAAGACCGCGCGATGCTGCTGCTGATGGCGCCCGCGCTGCTCGTCGTCGTGGTGTTGCTGGTGGTGCCGCTGGCGTGGCTTTCGTGGCAGTCGATCTATCACGACGGCGCGTTCACGCTCGTCAACTATCAGCGGGTTTTCACGGGCACGTATCTCGACACGTTTCTGATGACGTTCAAGCTGAGCATCATCGTGACGGGCATTACGCTGCTGCTCGGCTATCCGGTTGCGTATTTCGCGGCATCCGTGCCGCCAAAGTGGAGCGCGCTGATACTCGGCATGGTGATCCTGCCGTTCTGGACCAGCGTGCTCGTGCGCACGTATGCGTGGCTTGTGCTGCTGCAACGCACGGGGCTCGTGAACAAGGCGCTGTTGTCGATGGGTTTGATCGACAGGCCGTTGCAGCTTTCGTATAACCAGTTTGGCACGATCGTCGCGATGGTACACATCCTGTTGCCGTTCATGGTGCTGCCGCTTTACTCCGCGATGCAGAAGATCCCCGGCAATCTGTCGCAAGCGGGCGCGAGCCTGGGCGGCTCGCCGTTGCACGTGTTCTGGCGCGTGTTCCTGCCGCTATCGATGAGCGGCGTCGTCGCGGGCGTGACGCTCGTATTCGTGCTGTGCCTCGGGTTCTATATCACGCCCGAACTGATGGGCGGCGGCAAGTCGATCATGGTGTCGATGGTGGTGAGCCGCAATGTCGAGATTTACAACAGTTGGGGCGCGGCGAGCGCGGTGAGCGTCGTGTTGCTGGTCTGCGTGTTCGCGATCTTCTATGCGGCGAGCCGCGTGATTCCACTCGAAAAGACCCTGGGCGCGAAATGAACAAGCTCTCATTCGGAAGGCTGACGCTCGGTGCTGGCGTCGTGCTGATCCTCGTGTTTCTGATGCTGCCCGTGGTGATCGTCGTGCCGCTGTCGTTCTCCGATACGCGTTTCATGACGTTTCCGCCGCCGGCGTATTCGCTGCGCTGGTATCACTCGTTCTTCGACAACCCCGCATGGATCGATGCGGCGCGCGTGACGCTGATGGCTTCCGTGTGCGCCGCGCTGATCGCGACGCCGCTCGGTATCGCGGCTGCGTATGGCATCCAGCACGGCTCGCACTGGTCGATGCGCTATCTGCGCACGCTGCTGATGCTGCCTTTGATGGTCCCTATCATCATCGTCGCGGTGGGCGTGTTCTTCGTGTTCACGCAGGCCGGTTATGTGAATACGCTCACTGGGCTGATCGTCGCCGATACGATGCTTGGCTTGCCGTATGTGCTGATCTCGGTGGGCGCCGATTTGCGGACCTTCGATCGCACGCAGGAAATGGTCGCGCGCAGCCTCGGCATGAACCGCTTTCGCAGCTTCATGACGGTGACGCTGCCGCAGATCAAGGCGAGCGTCATCTCGGGTGCAGTGTTCGTGTTCATTCAGGCGCTGGATGAAACGGTCGTCGCGCTGTTCATTTCGGGCGGCTCGAACCAGACGCTGACGCGGCGCATGTTCGTCACGTTGCGCGACGAAATCGATCCGACCATCGCCGCGATCAGCACGATGCTGACGGCGCTGACGCTGTGCCTCGTGATGATCGTCGTCGTGAGTCGCCGTTCGTCGACCGTCGCGCGGGCCTGATTTCTTTCTACGGAAACCGGATGTCCAATTCACTGAAGTTCTATATCGACGGCGCGTGGGTCGAGCCGTCCAGCAACGCGCGTCTGCCTGTCATCGATCCCTGCACCGAAGAACCGTTCGCCGAAGTGGCGCTCGGCAATGCGCAGGATGTCGATCGCGCGGTGGCGGCGGCGAAGCGCGCGTTTGCGTCGTTTTCAAGGACGCAGCCTGAAGAACGCGTTGCGTTGATCCGGCGCATTCTCGATGTGTATCTCGAACGTTATGACGAGATGGCCGAGACGATCATGCGCGAGATCGGCGCGCCCGCGAAGCTCTCGCATGCGTGGCAGGCGGGTCTTGGCAAGCGGCATCTGGAAGAAGTGCTGCGCACCTGCGAGACCTTCGAATGGCGGCGCAAGAAGGGCACGACGCTGATCAATCATGAGCCTGTCGGTGTCGTCGCGTTGATCACGCCGTGGAACTGGCCGATCAATCAGATCGTCTGCAAGGTCGCGCCGGCGATCGCCGCGGGCTGCACGATGGTGTTGAAGCCCAGCGAGGTCTCGCCGCTCAATGCGGTGCTGTTTGCCGAAATTATCGATGCCGCTGGCGTGCCTGCTGGTGTCTTCAATCTGGTCAACGGCGATGGGCCGACAGTGGGCGCGGCGTTGTGCAGTCATCCCGATGTCGACATGGTGTCGTTCACGGGTTCGACGCGTGCCGGTATCGAGATCGCGAAACTCGCTGCGCCGACCGTCAAGCGCGTGCATCAGGAACTGGGCGGCAAGTCGGCGAACATTCTGCTCGACGATGCCGATTTCGAAACGGCCGTCACGGCGGGCGTCAATTCGTGCTTCGGCAATAGCGGCCAGTCGTGCAACGCGCCGACGCGGATGCTGGTGCCCGCATCACGGCACGACGAAGCGGTCGGGATCGCGCGCCGCGCGGCGGACGCGCACCGTGTCGGCCCTGCCGATGCCGCCGATACGACGATGGGCCCCGTAGTCAGCGACGTGCAGTTCGACCGCGTGCAACGGTTGATCGGCATCGGCATCGAAGAAGGCGCGCAGCTGGTGGCGGGCGGCACTGGGCGTCCCGATGGGCTGACGCGCGGCTACTACGTGAAGCCGACTGTGTTCGCGAACGTGGACCCGTCGATGACGATTGCCCGCGACGAGATTTTCGGCCCCGTGCTGGCGATCATGCCGTATCGCGATGAAGAAGAGGCGATCGCGATCGCCAACGATACGCCGTTCGGGCTGGCGGCTTATGTGCAATCGGCGGATATCGAGCGGGCGCGGCGGGTCGGGTTCAGGATGCGCGCGGGCAGCGTGTATCTGAACTATCCGGCGTGGGACGCGGGGTCGCCCTTCGGCGGGTACAAGCAGTCGGGGAACGGGCGCGAGTATGGCGAGTGGGGGCTGGAGGCGTTTCTGGAAGTGAAGGGGCTGGTGGGGTTTGGGGGATAAGTGGCGGAATGGAAAGCTCCGTTGATGCGGGGCTTCCATCCCGGGAATTGCGGCGCGTCTTAGACGGCGCGCACATCGAGGCGCTTACCCAATACCGCAAACGCCGACTCGACCATCTCGATCTTCGATGAATGGCCGAAGTTTAGAAGTCGATCGACCTGCACCTGATTGACGCTGAGCCGTCGCGCGAGTTCAGCCTTTCGCACGTTCTGGCGGAGCATTTCATCCGCGAGCAACACTTTCGCGGTCACAAGCGCCGGCAACGTAACGACGGGTTGCCCGCGTTTGGCCTTCGAAGGCATCGGGATGCTTCGCTTCTCCGCGAAGTAGATTTCGAACGCGGCCTCGAGCGCATCCAGCGCTTGCACTTTCGCGTCCTCTTCGTCGTCGCCGACGGTGATGGCTTCCGGAACATCAGGAAACGTGACGAGCAGCGTTCCGTTGTCGTCGGGTGTCAGGCTGATCGGGTAGCTGAGCATACGTGTGTCGTGGTTTGCCATTCTTCAAAGAACATGGACGTGATACGCGAGTGAGAGAGCCCGCGTAGGGCTCTCTGCTTCACCTGATACCGAGCTGCTTCCTGATGGCTTCCACCAGTCCTTTACCCATTTCCTTCGCACCGTGATCGGGGAAGATGGTGGTCCTGCCATTGAGCGTCACCCGGTAGTGACTTGAGCCGCTTCGGTGCTTTTCGAACGTCGCACCTTGCTGTTTCAGCCACTTCCTGAACTCGCTGTATTTCATGTTCTCCCTATGTTGTTGTGAAGGGAGAAATGTACAACATAAATGTTATATTTATAAGTGGAGATGTGCAACAAAATTGTTGTATTTTTCTCGGTGGCAAATCGGGGTATAGGACCCGGTTCAGACTCCTCCGGATGCTCTTATCATCTCCGCCACCCTCTCCGCCACCATAATCGTCGGCACATTGGTATTCGCGCACGGGATAGACGGCATCAGCGACGCATCGCACACATGCAGTCCTTCCACGCCATACACCGCGCCGTCCGCGTCGGTCACGGCCAACGGATCACCGGGCGCGCCCATCCTGCATGTCCCCGACGGATGCCACGTTCCCCCAACCGATCGCGTGACAAACTCAGTCATCGCCGCGTCATCGGCCAATAGCTCATCGATCGAAACGCCTTGCGTCACCACGCGCCGGATCAGCGACCCACGCAACGGCCCGGCAATATCGAGCAGCGCGCTCAACGCCCCACGCTGAAACGCATTCCACACGCCCGGCACAGCCACAGCCGCGACGCGCGGAGAATAGCTCGATGGAAAAATGGCATCGCGATGCGCCGCCATCGAAGGCGCTGCCAGCGTCTGCGCACCAAAGCGTAACGCGAGCTTCAACCGTTCAAGATCGCGCTGATCCGACAACATCGCGAAGTCGACCAGCAGCTCATCGAACGGATTCGTGGATGCGAGCTTTAAAGACCCGCGCGAATACGACTTGTTGACCCAGAAGAAAATCGTGCCGAGCCGATAACCGACCGAATGCCAGCCCGAGCGCGACAGGATCGCGCCGTGCATGTCGCCAGGCACGGTATCGGGCAAGCCGGAAGAAAAGCGCACGATCGCCTGTTCATGATGCTCGTCGGGAAACGGTGTGCGGGCGGCGCGCGGCAGAAACGCCGACACGGCAATCGACGGATGCTCCATCAGATTGCGCCCCACGCCCGCGCAGTCCGCGCGAACCTCGATGCCGAGCGCGGTGAGATCGCTGGCGGGACCGATGCCGCTTCTGAGCAGCAGTGCAGGACTATGAATCGCGCCAGCACTGACGATCACACGCCCCGCGCGCACATCTTCATGCGTGCCGTCCGCACGCAAGACCCGTGCGCCCGTTGCACGCTGCCCGTCGAACAAAATCCGCTCGACGACGAGACCCGTGCGTGTCGACAGATTCTTGCGCGCACGTACGCTGTCGTCGAGATAACAGACGGAAGTCGGAATGCGCTCGCCCGCTGCGCTTACGGCAATCGAGCCAACGAACGTGCCGTCTTCCCATGGACCGTTCTGATCGTCGCGCAACGCATGTCCGCGCTGTTGCAGCGTGCCGAGCACGGCCTGCACGAATGGCGAGATACGCGGCCAGCGAGTGCGCTGAATGCGCACAGGCCCGCTCGCGCCATGCAACTCGCCGGCGAAGTCGCAATCGGTTTCGAGCTTGCGAAAGTAGGGCAGGCACGCTTGCCAGTTCCAGCCGCGCGCGCCGAGCGCTTCCCATTCGTCGTAATCGGCGGGTGCGCCGCGATTGGCCATCAGCGCGTTGATCGCCGAGCCGCCGCCCAGCAGCTTCGCCTGCTCATAACGGCGCAGCGCCGCTGGCGCGCTCATGCGCGCTTTCAGTTGCTGCCAGATGTTGTTGGTGTCGAGATACGCGCGGCCCGGATAGCGGCTGCGGATCGCATCGGGCATGGTCGCCTGCGAGATATCGCGGCCCGCTTCGATCAGACACACGGTCTTGCCCGCATCTTCGGACAGTCGCGCAGCCAGCACGCAACCAGCCGATCCACCGCCCAGAATCAGATAGTCGATCACGTCGAATGTTATGCGGCGCGTGTCGCCGACAGTGCGTGAGAATCGATGAAATGAAAAACGCCCGCAGCGAACGACGTTCCTGCGGGCGCCTGAATGGAACTGCGCGACTACGTTATTGCATGAACTTCAGCCAGCGCGCCTTGGCCTGAATACCGGCGTCGGAGGCCCACCATTCTTCCGACATCAGCGCCTGCTTCGACGCATTATCCGGCGAACTCGGCAGTTCGCTCGCGCGCTTCGCGGTGATCTTGCCCGTCTTGAACGCAGCGGGGTTGCCAGGACCGTAGTCGATATAGAGCGGCAGATTCGCCTGCAAATCCGGCGACAACGCAGCGTTGACGAACTTGATCGCGTCGGGCAGATTCGGCGCGTTCTTCAGCACGCACAACTGCGTGTTCTGCAGAATGCCGTCGTTGAACGTGAAGTCGACATCGGGATCATCCTTCTTCACGGCGCTGGCGCGGCCGTTCCAGATCATCGTCATGTCGACTTCGCCGTCGTGCAGCAATTGCGCCGACTGGCCGCCCGAAGTCCACCACACGGTAATGTCGGGCTTGATCTGCTGCAGCTTTTTAAACGCACGATCCACATCCAGCGGATAGAGCTTGTCGCGCGGCACGCCATCGGCGAGCAGCGCCGCTTCGAGCACCGTCTGCGGATCGTTGCGCAGCGCGCGCGTGCCGGGGAAGTTCTTCACGTCCCAGAAGTCCTTCCAGCTTTGCGGCACCTTCTTGAGGTTCTTCTTGTTGTAGCCGATCACCGTGGAATAGAACTCGTACGCAACCGAATACGGCGTGCGATATTTTTCCGGCACGGCTGCTGCGTTCGGGATCTTCGAGAAGTCCAGCTTTTCCAGCAGACCTTCGCGGCCACCGCGCAGACAGTTCGATGTCGGCGTATCGACCACGTCCCAGATCGGCTTGCCCGTCGCGCCTTGCGCCTTGATCTGCGGCCATGCGTCGGGAATGCTGTCCTGGTTGATCGTGATGCCCAGCTGCTTTGCGGCGGGGTCGAGGATCGCCTTGGTCTGCGCTTCCTGATACGTGCCGCCTTGTGAGACGAAAGTGATTTTCCCCGCCGCGAACGCGGGCGCCATACCCGCGATGCTCAACGCGAGCGTCATAACTAATGGGCGCAACTTCGTTTTATTGATCACGACTTTTTCCTCGACACGGTTGAAGCGAAAGACATCTTCCAGGTCGTGCTGTCGCGCTTCCGGCGTGGCGCAGGAAGCAGAACAACGCGGGATTGATTGAAAATATAGTGAGTCAATTTCGGCGGAGCAACGCCGGAATTGTTGGAGTCCCCATGACGTAGTGTTATGTCAGACGCTTGCTGCGCACGTTACCAGGGGACTCCCCGATCGCATGCCGTCAGAAGATCACGTAGACCTTGCGCATCGTCTCTTCGACTTCCCATGTGCCTTCCGTGTGGGCCTCGAAGAACAGCGTGTCACCGCCCGAGAAGTGAACCGTGTCTTCGCCGTCGGGCGTGAAGCGGCCACGGCCGCTGAGAAAGTGCATCACTTCGGCCTGCTTGACCGAGCGCCGATAAGTGCCGGGCGTGCATTCGAAGATGCCCGTGTCGATCGCCTCGCTGCCGCGTATCACTTTCTGCACGCCCGATACCTGGATCTCCGGCGTGCCTGGAAGACCGGCCGTGCCCCAGTCTTCCAGCCCCTGCAATGCGATGCTTTGTTTGATCTGCTGGACTTTCATCTTGTGTTTTCGTTGACGATGGTTGGAGTGACGGCAAAAGCTATTGGGTTCTCGCGATACGCTTCTCGATCTTGCCGAGCCGCACGACCGTCACGCCTGCGCGCAACTGCCTGAGCGAAGGCATCACGAGCATGCAGTCGGGATAGGGCGTGCGCACGGCTTCACCATCCGACCAGCCGATTACGCTGGCCGCTTCGGGAAACACCTCTAAGCCCGTATAGTCGCCCTCGAAGCGGAAGTCGAGGCTCTTCGCCACGACAGGCTCCGTCACGCGCACGATCAGCATTTCGTCGGGCAGCGGCAGGGTCCAGCCTGCGGGCAAATCGGCTTCATCGACTACGCCGGACAACACCAGAAAACGCGCCGTCACATCACGCGCAACGGCGACAGCGCCCGCTTCCCAATGCTGTCCGCATTCGATCAGCAACGCGTTCTTCGCACTCTGAAGATCGCCGAAGCCTTCGTAATCGCGCATACGGCGGCCTTCGGGATGGCCTTCGTCGCAGATCACCGTGGCGGGCGTGCCGAGCTTTTCCGACAACGCGATGCCCTTGTCGAGCGGCCCGGCGACGATCAACGGTTTGCTCTTCTCATGCATCGAATGCAGATCGAGCAGCAGATCGACGGTATCGATCACGGGCCGCATCGCGCGTGCGCGGCGCAACTCGCTCGAATCGAGCGCGCTGTTGTCGAGCGTTTGCGCCGTCCACACGCGGTTGAAGTCCTGATCGACGAAGCGCGCCGCATCCGGCTTCGACGGATCGAAACGCGCATACGCGTCGACGTTCGCGAACGCGAGCGTTAGCTTGCCGCGCCGTGGACGCAGCTTCGCGCGCAGCAGCGCATCGACGACGATCGCGCCGCACACCTCGTTGCCATGCGTGAGCGCGTTGATCATCACGTGTGGACCGGCGACGCCCGAATCGAAGGTATGCACGTACGCGATGCCCGTGTCGCTGCGTTCGTGTACGGAGATGTCGGGAAATGTGACTTCGATTGGATAAGCCTGCGCGTTCATTCGAGTCCGCCCTGGCAGAGATATTTGATCGACAGGTAATCGTCGAGACCGTATTTCGAGCCTTCGCGGCCGTAGCCCGATTCCTTCACGCCGCCGAACGGCGCGGCTTCGCTCGCGAGCGCGCCTTCGTTGATGCCGACGATGCCCGCTTCGAGTTGCCGCGCGACCCGGTCGATGCGCCGCACGTCCTGGCTATAGAAGTACGATGCGAGGCCGAACGGTGTGTCGTTGGAAGCGCGGACCGCCTCGGCTTCGTCGTCGAAACGGAACAGCGGCGCGACGGGGCCGAAGGTCTCTTCGCAACTCAGGTTCATGTCGGGCGTCGCATCGGCGAGCACGGTCGGCGCGTAGTAGTTCGGGCCAAGTTCCGGCAGGCGCTTGCCGCCCGTCAGCACGCGCGCGCCGCGAGCCACGGCGTCGTCGACGTGACGCGCAATCTTGTCGATTGCGCGCGCGTTGATCATCGGGCCGATCTGCGCAGCGGGGTCGGTGGCGGGCGCGACCTTCAGCGCGGCAACGCGCGTCGCGAGCAGGTCCGCGAAACGCTCGTACACGCCGGACTGCACGTACACGCGGTTCGGGCACACGCAGGTCTGGCCGCCGTTGCGGAATTTCGCAGCCAGCAGGCCCGTGACGGCGGCATCGAGGTCGGCGTCGTCGAACACGATGAAGGGCGCATTGCCGCCCAGTTCCAGCGACAGCTTCTTCAACGTCTCCGCCGATTCGCGCGCCAGGTACTTGCCGACGGGCGTCGAACCCGTGAACGTGATCTTGCGCACGCGGCTGTCTTTGAGCCAGTCGGCGACCGCGCCCACAGCGTTCTCGCGCGATGCCGAAATCAGGTTCAGCACGCCCGCCGGCACGCCCGCTTCATGTGCGAGCATCACCAGCGCGAGGGCGGTGAGCGGTGTGTCTTCAGCAGGCTTGCCGACGACGGTGCAGCCCGCCGCGAGCGCGGGCGCGATCTTGCGCGCGATCATCGCGAGCGGGAAATTCCATGGCGTGATCGCGGCGACGATGCCCACAGGTTCCTTCACCGCGCTCATGCGCTTGCCGCGTTGCTGCTGCGGAATGATGTCGCCATAGATGCGCGTCGCTTCGTCCGCGAACCACGCCACGTATGACGCGCCGTACATCACCTCGCCGCGTCCTTCGGCGAACGGCTTGCCTTGTTCCAGCGAGATCAGGCGGCCGAGCGCATCGGCGTTCTCGACCATCAGCGCATGCCAGCGGTGCAGCACGGCCGCGCGATCCTTCGGCAACGCGTCGCGCCAGGCGGGGAAGGCGCGGGCGGCGGCATCGGTGGCGGCGCGCGCGTCGGCGGCATCGCTGTCGGCGACCTGCGTGATCACTTCGCCCGTCGCGGGGTTCGTCACGTCGAAGCGCTTGCCTTTAGCAGACGCCACCCACTTGCCGTCGATGAAATTGTCGCTGCGGATCAGTTCGCTCAACTCGTATTGCTTGGTCATCTAAAGACTCCTGTGATTCAGGCGAGGCGATGCGCAATCGCCGCGCCCACTTCAGCCGTATTCGCCTTGCCGCCCAGATCGCCCGTGTGCGGGCCTTCCTTGAGCGTGGCTTCGATCGCGGCGAGGATCGCGTCGTGCGCTTCGCGTTCCTTGCCCGCGCCGTTGCCGAGAAAGTCGAGCATCATTGCCGCCGACCAGATCATCGCGATCGGATTGGCGATGCCTTTGCCCGCGATATCCGGTGCGGAGCCGTGTACGGGTTCGAACAGCGACGGGAACGTACGGTCGGGGTTCATGTTCGCCGACGGCGCAATGCCGATCGTGCCCGTGCAAGCCGGGCCGAGGTCCGACAGGATGTCGCCGAACAGATTGGTCGCGACCACCACGTCGAAGCGATCCGGATTCAACACGAAACGTGCACAAAGAATATCGATGTGCTGCTTGTCCCACTTCACGTCCGGATAGCGCGCGGCCATTTCAGCGGCGCGTGCGTCCCACCACGGCATGCTGATCGAAATGCCGTTGCTCTTCGTCGCGACGGTGATCTTCTTCTCGCGGCGCTGCGCGAGATCGAATGCGAACTTCAGCACGCGCTCGGAGCCCTTGCGCGTGAAGATCGACTGCTGCATCACGAACTCGCGCTCGGTGCCTTCGAACATCGTGCCGCCTACCGACGAGTACTCGCCCTCGGTGTTCTCGCGCACGATCATGAAGTCGATATCGCCCGCCTTGCGGCCCGCGAGCGGCGACGGCACGCCTTCGAACAGGCGCGCGGGACGCAGGTTGATGTACTGGTCGAACTCGCGGCGGAACTTGAGGAGCGAGCCCCACAGCGAGATGTGATCGGGCACGGTGTCGGGCCAGCCGACCGCGCCGAACAGCACGGCGTCGACACCTTCGAGTTGCTGCTTCCAGTCGTCGGGCATCATCTGGCCGTGCTGCGCGTAGTAGTCGCAGCTCGCCCACTCGATATGCTGATAGTCGAGGCCGATGCCATAGCGCGTGCTGACGGCGTCCAGCGCACGCAGCGCTTCGGGCATCACTTCCTTGCCGATGCCGTCACCGGGAATCACTGCGATGCGATAGTTGCGGGTCATATGCGTCTCCTCGTCGGGGAAGTGTCAGAAAGGGTTCGGGTCATTCAGACCACACGTTCACTAACGACTAGTCTATTCCTGATTAACCGTCATAAAATCGCGCTTTCGGTTAAGCCACTATGCACGAACTGTGAATAAATCGCCGAACCTCGATGACCTGCGCGTGTTCTGCACCGTCGCCCGCAAAGCCAGCTTCAGCGCGGCGGCGGATGCGCTGTCGGTGTCGGCGGCGTATGTCAGCAAGCGCGTGAACATGCTCGAAGCGGATCTGGGCACGCGTCTCTTTCATCGTTCGACGCGCCGTGTCGCGATCACGGAGGCGGGCGAGCGCGTGTACGCGTGGGCCGAAAAGATTCTCGACGACGTCGACCGGCTGGTCGAAGATGTGTCGACCACGCGCCGCGTGCCGCGCGGCACGTTGCGCATTTCGAGCAGCTTCGGGTTTGGGCGCCATGTCGTGGCGCCGGCGCTGGCGCGGCTCACCGAGCGCTATCCGCAACTGAGCGTGCGGCTCGACCTGTTCGACCGCATCGTCGATGTGGCGGGCGAAGGCTTCGATCTCGACATTCGTATCGGCGACGACATCGCGCCGCATCTGATCGCGAAGCGTCTTGCGGAGAACCATCGCGTGCTGTGCGCGTCGCCGGAATACCTGAAGCGTCACGGCACGCCGCGTCAGCTTGCGGACCTCGGCACGCATCATTGCCTCGCGATCAAGGAGCGCGACCATCCGTTCGGCATCTGGCGTCTGACGGAGCGCGGCGAGACCGTCTCCGTCAAGGTGACGGGGCCGCTGTCGACCAATCACGGCGAAGTGGCCGTGCAATGGGCGCTCGCGGCGCGCGGCATCGTCTTGCGTTCGATGTGGGATGTGCGCGCGCTGCTGGATTCCGGCGTGCTCGTGCAGGTGCTGCCCGGCGTCACGCAGCCCGCTAACGTGTGGGCGGTGTATCCGGCACGGCTGGCGTCGTCGGCGAAGGTGCGAGTGTGCGTCGATTTTCTGGCCGACGAATTTGGCCGCCTTGCCGAACCCGCCGCACGTCAGTGATGGTTCTGCGAGAAGAGTGTTTCGAGCGGGTAGTGCGTCTTGACGAACGGCGTCTTGATGATCACGTAGCTGAAGTACTTTTCGATGCCGATATCGCGCTCCAGCAGCCCTTCGATGATGCTCTGGTAGTGACTGACGCTGCGCGTGATGAACTTGAGCAGATAGTCGTAGCCGCCGCTCGCCAGATGGCATTCGACGATCTCGTCGACATCCCTGATTGCGTTGACGAACTTGATGAAATCTTCCCGGCGATGGTCGGCGAGCGTGACTTCCGTGAACACGATCTGCACGTCGCCGAGCTTTTCGAGCTGGATCTGCGCGCCGTACCCGACGATATAACCCGCCTTCTCCAGCCGCTTCACGCGGATCAGACAAGGACTGGGCGACAGCCCGACTGCGTCGGCCAGCTCGACGTTCGTGATTCGCCCTCGCTTTTGCAACTGCGAGAGGATGCGCAGATCGATTCGGTCCAGTTTGCAGTCGGTGCTCATCGTGAGTCGGTCGGTCCCGCATGTCGAAGGGTCGGTCGATGTTATCACGCAGCCGCGCGGCGTTTAAATTCGATCGAACCCTTCAGTGCGGCGCGCACGTCGGCTTGCGCGAGCACGTCGTCGAGCGTCTTTTCGAGGCGCTCGAACAGCAGGTCGAACTCGCTTTCCGTGTAGCACAGCGCGGGCGCGAAACCGAGGATGTTGTCGCCGAACGCACGGAACACGAGGCCGTTCGCATACGCGGCCGTGGCGATGCGGTCCGGCAGTTTCAGCGCCGCGTCGAAACCCTGTTTCGTGTCCTTGTCGGCGACGAGTTCGAGCGCGCCCAACAAACCGCGATGTCGCGAATCACCGACGAGGGGATGCGCGAGCAGCGCATCGAGCCCTTGCGCGAAGCGCGGCGCACGCGCGATGCCGTTCGCGAGTAGCCCGCCTTCATGATAGAGGCGCATCACTTCGAGGCCGATCGCGGCGCTCACGGGGTGCGCCGAGTACGTGTGCCCGTGGCCGATCGCCGCCGTGACGTCGCCGCCATCGGCGATGCCCTGATAGATGGCATCGGACATCAGCACCGCGCCCATCGGCGCATAGCCGGCAGTGAGGCCCTTGGCGACCGTCATCAGGTCCGGCTCGACGCCTTCCGCTTCGCAGGCGAACAGCGGGCCCGTGCGGCCGAAGCCTGTAATGACTTCGTCGGCGACAAACAGGACGCCGAGCTTGCGGCAGGCTTCGCGCATTGCCTTCAGCCAGCCGACAGGCGGTACGATCACGCCGCCCGAGCCTTGGATCGGCTCGCAGAAGAAGGCGGCGACGTTGTCCGCGCCGAGGGCTTCGACTTTCGCTTCGAGCGCAGCGACGGAGGCGGCGATCAGCGCGGCGTCGTCGGCGAAATCGTTGCGGTATGCGTAGGGCGACGGGATGTGATGTTGCGTGGGCAGCGGCACGTCGAAGTTGCGATGGAACGCGGGCAGCGCGGTGAGGCCTGCGCCGATCGACGACGAGCCGTGATAACCGCGTTGCAGCGCGATGATGTGCTTTTTCGACGGACGGCCTGTCGCGTTGAAGTAGTGCGTGATGAAGCGCAGCGCGGAGTCGACGGCATCCGATCCACCGAGTGTGAAGTACACGTGCTGGAGGGACGCGGGCGCGAGTTCGACGAGTTTCGCGGCGAGTTCGATGGCGGGCTCGGAGCCGAAGTGGAAGTAGCCTGTCGCGTAGGGGAGACGGGCCATCTGTTTTGTCGCTGCGTCGACGATGCTTTGATGGCCGTAGCCGGTGTTGACGCACCAGAGGCCTGAGAAGGCGTCGAGCAGTTCGTTTCCGTCGATGTCGCGGAGGTAGACGCCTTGCGCGGATTCCAGCACGGTGACGCCACGCGCTTCGTGTGCGCGATAGCTGACTACCGGGTGGATCAGGTGTTTGCGGTCGGATTCGATGAGGGATCGGTTTTGCATGAGGTGGGTCTCGTTTTCTCGTTTCTTCGCTTTCGCGGGTGGGAGGCGGACCGTTTCATACTACAGAGAGGGGGTTGGCGCGCGATTCGCCAAATTAATCTTTGAATGACGTGGATGTGGTTTTTTTGGGGGTGGGGGCAGCATTTTGTGCTGTGGCGGGGTTTTTTTGTCTGCGACGCTGGGCGGGGGTTTGGACTTTGCGATGGCATCCGTGTTTTGCTCTTTGCGCTGGCATCCGCGCTTTGTTAGCGTGCTTCACGCGTCGCCCCTGTGCGGGGCGGCACCTACTTTTCTTTGCCGCCGCAAAGAAAAGTAGGCAAAAGAAAGCGGCTAACACCGCCAGTTCTAGTGTTTGCCTGAGGGCCCCCACAGGGTCTTACGCTTCACACGGCAACCACGTGACCCACGTTCGTTGCCAGCGCTCTTGCGCTGCGCCTCACCCGCTTCACGCACCCGCGTTACGGCACACCGTGCCAGACAGTCCATCGCCGCCCAGGTGGCAAACTGTGTGTAGGCCGTAGTGCCTCGCGCGCCTCACTTCGGACCGATAGCACATGCGTTCCACCCTGTAAGAGCGCCAGGCTATACGCCGCGACAACCTACACACAGTTTGCCACCTGGGCGGCACATACCATCCGCTGCCGCTTGCCTGAGTACGGGCATTTGAAGCGGGTGAGGCATTCATTCGAAGCGTTGGCAACGAACACCAACCAGGGCACTGCCGTGTTAAGCGTGGGGACGTTGAGGGCCCGTGGACAAGAACACGGGCTGGCGGTGTTAGCCGCTTTCTTTTGCCTACTTTTCTTTGCGGCGGCAAAGAAAAGTAGGTGCCGCCCCGCACAGGGGCGACGCTTGAAGCACGCTAACAAAACGCGGATGCCAGCGCAAAGGCAAACCCACAGCGGCGACGCATGCAGCACGAAGGCAAGACGCGGATGCCAGCGCAAGAACAAGCAAACCAAACCCAACACCCGCGCCGCGAAGGCAAACAAAAAGCCCAGACGGCAACGCCTGCGCCGCAAAGGCAAAAAACCACCTCCAGCGTCGCAGACAGAAACCCCTAATACCCTCGACTCCGATCAACCTCCCCGACCATGGGCACCCCATCGCGCCGCCGCCGAATATTCTCCAGCACCACGTCGACGGCGCTCTCAGGGCGAGTAGCACTAGCAATATGCGGCGTAACCCTCACCCGCGGATGCGTCCAAAACGGATGCGAATCCGGCAACGGCTCCGGATCAGTCACATCAAGAATGGCATTCTGCAACTGCCCGCTATCGAGCGCATCGAGCAGATCCTGCTGATTGACCTGCGCACCGCGCCCGACATTAACGAACGAAGCCCCTTTCGGCAGCTTGCCGAACAGACGCTTATCGAGCAGCCCGCGCGTCGCATCGGTAAGCGGCAGCAGGCACACAAGCACATCCGTCCGGGCAAGAAACGCATCGAGCGCGCCGACACCCGCAAAACACTCAACACCCTCGATCCGATGCTCCGAACGACTCCACCCCGCACACGGAAACCCAAACAACCGCAAACGCTCCAGCACGGCAGTGCCCAACATCCCAAGCCCCAGCACGCCGACGCGCCGCGTCGAAGCCGCCCGCACGGGCATCTCACGCCAGACCCGCTGTCGCTGCTGCAAAGCGTAGTCGAACAGATCGCGATGAATGGTCAGCACGGCCTGCGTCACATACTCCACCATGCCTTCGACGATCCCCGGCTCGATCATCCGCACCACAGCAATATGCGGCGGCACGCGCGACAGATCGAACTGATCGATGCCCGCGCCCACCGAGAAGATCACTTCGAGATTCGGCAACGTGCGCGCCGGATCGTCAGGTGGCTGCCACGCGGCGAGATAACGTACGGCCGCCGGATCGCCGACGTCCGGCCACAGGCGAAAAGGAATCTCGGGCGCCTTTTGCGCGAAGTGCTGCGCCCACAACTTGCCGCGTTCGGGATCGGCCTTGTAGAGAAGCGTCATGATTTAACCAAGTGCCTGATTGACGATAGCGAACTGCACGACAGAAGGATCGCTCGCGGGCGTCCCGTTGCGGGACATCTTGATGACGGTGTCGACGCGCTTTAGGCCCAGTTCTTCGAGCCACGACGTAAGGCCGCTGTCGCCGGGCGTGTCGATGCGGGTGAAGGCGCCCGCGTTCTCCGAGAGACAATGCGCGATCAGCGCTTGCGCACGGCGCGTCGATTCGTCTGCGGAGTTCTCTACGACAACCGGCCCGATCGCGTGTCCACGGCCAAACGGCCGCAGCAATGCGAAGCCGAGCACTACGCCATCGCGCTCCAGCGCAACGCCTCGCGCAACATCGAGCAGAGCAGGCAGCAGCGCACTGCGATCAAGGCCGCTCGCGCGCGTAGCAAGGTCGATCAGACGGGGCGTGTCGGCGGCTTGCAGCGGGCGCAGTTGCTCGCCCGGTTTCAGCACGATCTGCGGCACGCGAAAGTCGGCGGCCTGGTGCTGGTTGATCGTGCCGATCGCGCGGAAGCCGAGCTTCTCATACAGCGGCTGGCCGGCTGGCGTTGCATGCAACACCGTGGTCCGTCCGCCGAGCATTTCGAGCAGACGCTCCATCAACTCGCGCCCGATGCCTCGACCTTGCTGGTCCGGCGCAACGATCACCATCCCGAGCGATGCGCCGCTTTCGCCGTACTTCCAGCACAACGCCGTGCCGACGATGCGATCCCCGCTCAGCGCGACAAAGCCGCTGCCGGCATCGGCGACCAGGCGCCAGTCGTCGGCGCGATGCGGCCACTTGACCTCGAGCGACAGCGCGTGCGCGGCGGCGATGTCATCGGGCGTGAAAGGCCGGAAGGTAACAGTGGAAAGGGAAGGCGCGGAAAGGGCGGAAAGCGGTTCGGGTGTGGACACGAAAGCTCCTCTGGCTGGATACGCCCGTCACTTTGGCATTCCGTCGGTGCGAAGGCTAGGACGATCCTGCTGCAACAGGCGCACGCCGTTCACGTCCACGCCCGTGCGAGCCATTTTGCGCAGCGCCGCAAAGCGCATCTTGCCGGGGCCGTCGTTCGCGCAAACAGCCGCCGCAATGCGGTCTATCATGGAAAGTACAGCATTCATCAGCGCAGGAGCACACCATGCCCTCCGATCCGTCCGCTGAGCCGACCGCCAAACCTCTCGACCCCGCGCAAACGACATCCGGCAAGCAGCCGGCCAAGCCCGCGAAAGACGACGTTCCCGACGCCGACGCGGCCGAGCCCGTCCCGCACGAGCATCTTCCGAGCCGAAGCGACGACAACTGACCAACAGCGAAGGCGCCGCTCAATCAAGGCTCGCACCGGTTCAAACCGGAAGGGAGCGAATCATGCAGAACATCCTGGCAGGTTATGACGGCTCGCCGTCCGCGCGGCACGCCGTCGCGTTCGCAGTCGATCTGGCGAAGCGCTTCGATGCGCGCCTGCATGTGCTCGTCGTCGCGCGCGCGCCGGACTGGGGCGCGATCGAGCTCGAAAGAAAGGAAATGGTCGACTACGAGTTGCGTCACGCGAACGAAGTGCTCGACGACATCAAGGCGAAGCTCACGTCGTCGAACGATCACGCCGAGTTCGATCTCGTGATCGGCCAGCCGGCGAAAGAGATCGTGCTCTACGCGGAGCAGCACAACATCGATCATCTCGTCGTCGGGCATCGTGGGCATACGCCGTTCGACCGGTGGCTGATCGGCTCCGTCGCGCGTCAGGTGCTCGCTTACGCGCCGTGCGCGGTGACGATCGTGCGCGATCCGGCGTCCATGAAGAAGCGCGTCGGAAAGACCGAGCAGCATGCGGCGGATGAAGCGCCGTTCGTGTGAGGTCGAAAGCGCAGGAGCGGCGGGTGAAGCGCGTGCAGAACGCGCGTCACGCGTCCGTCTGCGCGGTATCGCGGCCGAGCTTCTCGGGCCGCGTGCTGAAGCGCGGCTCGTCGATCCATGCCGCGAGCCAGTCGTGAAACTGGCCCCAGTCGTCGGCCAGGTCGAGTTCGCGCGCGCCCGGCTGGTCGCGGCCGCCGTCGCCGATCCACGCGTAGACGGTCCGCGCGCCGCCCCACCACGCGATCATCCCGTCCGTCAGTTCGGCGATGGTCCCATCGGGCAGCGCCCGTAGCAGCCGCGACAGGCGCGCGTCGAATTCGTCGAATCTCATGCCCAACCCTCAATGCACGACGCCGAAGAACGCAATCGCGCCCTCGGCCGGCGTCAATCCCGCCTTGAAATAACCTTCGAGCCGGTCGGCTGTCGATTCGTCTAGCGTAAAGGGCGGGTGAACGAGTCCCACCTTGAACGCATGGTCGTACCAGTCGCTAATCCACGCGCGCAAATCGATCACATACAGCGGCAGAGCGTTCGAAGCGTCGTCATACATGTGCGTCTCCCCCATGCCCGATGACCCAATGCTAGGGCTAACACGATGCAGCACCAATCGGCAGCGGCGGATTGTGTATTCAGGAAATGCTGATTTGAAGCGTCAGGATTTCCCTGGGAAGCGGAGCGTGAGTTGCTGACGTACAAGGGTTTTTACGTACCGACAGCGGCTTGCGGGCACGCGCGGCGTTAAGGATTTCCTGACACGCGAATCAGGATGTCGCACGCGGGTTTTACAGCGGGTGCTGACTGTGACACAAATAGTGGTCGCGGATCATGAGCCATTGAAATGCAACATCGAGCCGACGCGTCATGATTGCCTATCTGTCCGAGCGTGAGAATGTCGTGGAGCAGGTCAACTCGCTCTGTCTGCAGCTATTCGACACATGGTGCGAATCGCGCAGCGTGACGGCGCTCGCGTATCTGATGCACTGCTGGCCGTTGATCGAAAGCACGCCCGCTGCGCTGAGACGCCTCGGCGAAACGATGTGCGATTTGCGGCGCTATCACGCGGACCAGCTCGACGCACACGGTTTTCAGGCGCTCTGCGAAATGGCCGATCTGATCGACGAACTGGTCGGACGGCCGGTGCGTACGGTCAGACTGAAGGCGTTTGGCGAACTGCCGGAACCGGCGGGGTAAAGGACAGACGTTTCAGGCGGCTGGCCGCTGGATTGGGCCAATGGACCGCGCTTTGGCATCGAGTGCAGAATAAGACAACCAGAATGGCAGCACTCGCGGGGGGATATGGCTCTCGACAGGTTCGACGCAGGGTGGAGCGGACTCCGTTACGTGCGGCGCAGCGTGGTGCTGCGGCTGCTCGGGACGGTGCTCGCGTTCAGCTGCGCGATCACGCTGATCCTCACGGCCGTGCAGCTGTATCGCGACTATCAGCGCGGCGTCGAGCAGATCCAGAACCGCCTCGTCGATATCGACCGCAGCAATCGCGACAGTCTTGGCGAAGCGCTCTGGCGCCTTGACGAGCCGCAACTCCAGCTCGAACTCGAAGGCATGCTGCGGCTCGCCGATATCCGCGCGGCGGAAGTGCGCGAGCTGCCTTCCGCCAGCTCTGCGATGGTCGTGAGCGTGGGCCAGCGCATGCCCCGCATGACGGTCGCCCGCGAGTTCCCGATCATGTACCGCGTGCAAGACAAGGTCGAGCAGATCGGCACGCTGTATGTCGAGGCGACGCTCGCCAACCTCTATCACGACCTGACGCGCACGGCGCTCGTGATACTCGTGAGCCAGGGCGCGAATACATTTCTCGTCGCGTTGTTCACGTTTTACATCCTGTGGCGGCTTCTCACGCGGCACCTCGCGGCTATAGCGCGCAGCGTAAGCGACTACGACTTTCACGAGCCGCAGCGCCCGTTCGTTCTGCAACGCAAGCCGCCGCGCGAGCCGGACGAACTCGACCGCGTGGTGTCGGCGTTCAACGCAATGGGGATGCGGCTGCATCGCGCGTATCTCGACGAACGCGAAGCGGCCGTCGAGCGTGAAGCGCGGCACATGGCGGAAGCGGCCAATCGCGCGAAGGGCGAGTTCCTCGCGAACCTGAGTCACGAATTGCGCACGCCGCTCAACGGCATTCTTGGCTATGCGCAGATTCTCCGGCGCGACAGTACGCTCAGCCTGCGTCAGCGCGACGGCGTCGCCGTGATCCAGCAGAGCGGCGAGCATCTGCTGTCGCTGATCGACGAAACGCTCGATTTCGCGAAGGTCGAAGCGGGCAAGCTGCGTATCGAGATTTGCGACGTGCCGCTGGCGGGCCTCGTCGACACGATTCGCGAGATCATCGGCGTGAAGGCCGAGCAGCGCAAGCTCGCGTTCGAATGCACGGTTGCCGACGATGCACCCGGCGGCGTGCGCGCCGACGAACACCGTTTGCGGCAGGTGCTGCTCAATCTGCTGTCGAACGCGGTGAAGTTCACCGATGAGGGGAGCGTGCGCCTCTTTATCGGGCGCGCGGAAAACGGCGCGGCCCGCTTCGAGGTCCACGACACGGGCATCGGCATTGCCGCCGAGTATCACGAGAAAATCTTCATGCCGTTCGAACAGGCAGGCGGCGCGGAACGCCGCGCGGGCGGCACGGGGCTTGGCCTCGCGATCAGCCGGCAATTCGTGCGCGCGATGGGCGGCGAAGTGAAGGTCGAAAGCGCACCCGGTGGCGGCAGCGTCTTCTGGTTCGAGTTGCCGGCCGCGCTCATCGATCCGGCCGCCGCGCGCGCCGGAGGTGTCATGGGTGCCGCCACGATCATCACAGGCTATCAAGGTCCACGCCGCAAGGTGCTCGTGATCGACGATGTGCAGATCAACCGCGCGGTCATCGTCGAGTTGCTGACGCGTATCGGCTTCGACACCGTGGAGTCCGCCAGTGGCGCCGACGGCATCGCGCTCGCGCAAACGGAACACCCCGATCTGATACTCACGGACATCGTGATGCCCGGCATCGACGGTCTGACTGCGACGCGCCGCTTCCGCGCGATGCCCGCCTTCGCGCACACACCGATCATCGCGATCTCGGCGTCGCCATTCGGCGTAGACGGCGCTAGGAGCCTCGAAGCGGGCGCGAACGCGTTCGTCAACAAGCCGGTCGATTTCGACGTGCTGCTCGCGCGGATTGCGGCGCTACTCGGCATCGACTGGATTCGCGAGGCTGTCCAGCCGCAAGCCGGACCATCGATGCCGGCGACCCCGCCAGCCAACATTCCCGCCGACGCGATGAGCGAGCTGCATCAGCTCGCGCGCGACGGCAACATGAGCGGCATCGTGCAATGGGCGGAGCGGATTGCGGCGAGCGATCCGTCGCACGCGGCGTTTGCTGCGCGGCTGCATCAACTGGCGCGCGCCTGGCAGTCGAAGGCGATCCTGCAACTGGTGGAGCGGTATCTCGAAGGGAATACGGCATCATGAGCCACCTCGCTGCGTCCGCCGTGCCGTCGGGCACGATCCTGATCGTCGACGATACGCCCGCCAATGTCGGCGTGGTCGTCGACAGTCTCGAGGCGCGCGGCATCCGCGTGCTGGTTGCGCTCGACGGCATCGAGGCGCTCGAACGCGCGGCGTTCGCGCAGCCCGATCTGATTCTGCTCGACGTGAAGATGCCCGGCATCGACGGCTTTGAAACCTGTCGCCGGCTCAAGCGCGATGAACGCACGCGCGATATCGCCGTGATCTTCATGACCTCGCTGACGGGCAACGAAGACCGCGTGGAAGGGTTTTCCTCGGGCGGTGTCGATTACGTGACCAAACCGCTGCGCGTCGACGAGATGCTCGCGCGCGTCGGCGTGCATCTCGAACTGCGCGCGATGCACAAGCAACTCGTTGCGCAGAACCGGCAACTGCTGGCCGAAGTCGCCGTGCGCAAGGAAACGGAAGCGGCGCTCGAGCAGGTACGCGACGATCTCGAACGGCGCGTCGCGTTGCGCACGGAAGAACTGGCACGCGCGAATGCGGACCTGCAGGCGCAGATCGACGAACGCCGCCGCGCGGACGCGCGCTTGCAGGCAAGCGAGGCGCGCTTTCGCGCGATCGTCGAAACGAGCCCCGTGCCGTTGTGCATCACGTCGATGCCGGATGGACGCATCCTGTACACGAACGCGCCGCTGCGCGCGCTGCTCGGCATTCGCGAGGGCACGGCCTTGAACATCGCTAACATCGCGGACTTCTACGCGGACCCGGTCGAACGCGAGAGGCTGATCGGCCATCTGCGAACGGAGGGCAGTTTGCGCGATACGGAAGTCCGGTTCCGCCGTCCGGACGGCACGCAGTTCTGGGCAATGGCGACCGCGCGCGTCGCGACCTACGACGACTCGCCCGCCATCTATGTCGGCCTGAACGACATTACCGGGCGCAAGCAGATGGAACAGGAACTGGTCGAGTCGCGCGAGCAGCAACGCGAGCTTTCCGCCTACATGGAAGCGATCCGCGAAGAGGAGAGAAAGCGCATCGCGATGGAGATTCACGACGAACTCGGCCAGTTGCTGACCGCGCTGAAGATGGACGTCTCGCTGCTGAAGATGCGCCTCGCGCACGACCCGGAATCGCTGAAAAAGGCCGACGACATGCGCGAGCTGGTCGAAGGCACGATCTGGATGGTGCGCAACGTTGCGAGCCACTTGCGGCCTGCCGCGCTCAACTTCGGCATCGTGTCGGCGCTCGAGTGGCTCGTCGACGAGTTCAACCGGCGCAATGCGATTCCCTGCGAACTGCGCATCGAAGGCGGCGAGCCCGCGCTGTCGGACGCACACGCAACGGCCGTGTTCCGCATCGTGCAGGCGTCGCTGACCAACGTGGCGCGTCATGCGAACGCGACGCGTGTCCACGTGTCGGTGATTTCGACCGCGGACCAACTCGAACTGCATGTGCGCGACAACGGCTGCGGCTTCGACCTGGAGGCGGCGCACCGCGACTATTCGTATGGACTGCTCGGCATGAACGAGCGCGCGCGGCTGATCGGCGCGACGCTGTCGATCGACAGCGCGCAGGGCGCCGGCACGACGGTTTCGATTCACATTCCGCTCGATGGCGGGCTCAAACTATGATCAGGATACTCATTGCAGACGATCACGCGATCGTTCGCGGCGGACTCAGGCAGATCATCGCGACGACGAGCGACATGATCGTCGCGGCGGAAGCGGCGCACGGCGCCGAAGTCGTCGACAAGCTGCGCAGTTGCGCGGTCGATCTGCTGTTGCTCGACATGACGATGCCGGGCATCAGCGGTGTCGATCTGATCCGCCGCGTGCGGGCCGAGCAGCCTGCGTTGCCCGTGCTGGTGCTGAGCATCCACGACGAGGCGCAGGTCGCGTCGCGCGCGCTGCGCGCCGGCGCGACGGGTTATCTGACGAAAGACAGCGATCCCGATGTGCTGCTCGCGGCGATCCGCAAGCTCGCAGACGGCGGACGCTTCATCGATCCGAAGCTCGTCGATGCGATGGTTTTCGAAACGCATCGCGGCGACATGCCGCCCCATGAAGTCCTGTCCGACCGCGAATTTCAGGTGCTGCAGATGCTGGCGGCGGGCAAGAGCATCAACGAGATCGCCGACACCTGCGCGCTCAGCGCAAAGACGATTAGTACACACAAGATGCGACTGATGCAGAAACTCGGCCTCGCGAACAACGCCGAGGTGATCCGTTACGCGATCCGCCACGGACTGATCGTCGAATAGCTGCAAAAAGCAGGTTCAACATGCCCGAAGCGATTGAAGGCTTCGAGTAAGTATTGCGTTTGCAATATGTCAGCGGGTTTGTCCGAATGTCGATGCCACTATGCTCCGTGACACGATCGGAGCAGGCTCGATATCGTGCGACCGCACGTTCCCGTATTCGTCACTCGTACTTATGCATCGCAGGCGTTTCCTTTTCGCCGCGGCAAGTGCTGCGGGCGCCTCGCTCGCTGCACGGTCCGCACCGGGCGAGCACTTCGAAATCATCTATCCACAGATCCGGCCGGGCAGGGATGTGCATGCCGCGTTCGCGCTCGCCACGCTCGATCTCGCGATGAAAGCGGCCAATGCGTCCTATTCGACCCGGCAGGTCGAACTCGTGATGGAACGCGGCCGTGCGCTCGCCGAACTCGCGAGCGGCACGACCATCAATCTGCACTGGACCAGCATGGATGCGCAGGCCGAGCGCGGCCTGAACGTCGTACATATTCCGATTCATCGCGGGTTGATCGGGTATCGGGTGTTTCTGATCCGGCAGGACCGGCAGCCTGACTTCGACCGGATCGAAACGCTCGACGATCTGCGTTCGATGACGGGTGTTCAAGGGCTGGGCTGGATCGATACCGAGATCATGCGCAACGCCGGTCTCGCCGTGCAGACGACATCGAGTTACGAAACGATCTTCAAGATGGTCGAAGGCCGGCGCGTCGACTATTTTCCTCGTGGCGCGATCGAAGCGTACCCGGAGGTCGAGTCGCGCAAGGAGACCGAGCCGAGTCTCGCCGTCGAGAACCGTTTGCTGCTCGCGTATCGCTCGGATTTTCTGTTCTATGTGTCGCCGAATCAGGAGCGGCTCGCGGCGACGATCGCGCGAGGCTTCGCGGCGGCCTGGCGTGATGGCTCGTATCTGAAGCTGTTCAACACGCATCCGTATATCCAGAACGGATTGAAGCGCACGAATCTGGCGAGTCGGAAAATCATTCGTCTGGACAATCCGTTCCTGTCGGATGAAGACCGTGCGATTCCCGACATGTACTGGTTGCATCTTTAGCGTGCCGCTGAAACGTAATCAGCCATGATTTGTATCAACATTTGGGAAATCGACATTAAAACCTAGGGTAACTACCTACTAAAGACCATTTAATGATTGTCAAATGATGTGTTTAGAATGACGCTTCAAATTGTGCTTCGCACCAAACAAACGTTTATTGCGAACACACATGCTATTCGCATGAAGCAGCGCGGCCCCGCTGTGCATGTGGCATGGATCTAATTAGTAAGACTAACGGAGTCGCGTCATGAACACACGGAATTCCGTAGGTGTCATTTCGGCGTGGGAGCCCGGCATGTCCGCTCTCCACGCTTGGGCCAATCCCTTCGTTCGCGAAGTGCAATCCATCGTCGCGCTGAATCTGCAGACGATTAGCCAGTTGAACGGCGAGGCGCTGAAAACCATGAGCGTGGTCAGCAACGCTCGCACGCTGGACGCATGGGCCGCAATCCAATGGAGTGCGGTCAATAATGGCATGTCGCTATTTGCGGACTACGGCCAGGAACTGGGCCGTATCGTTTCGCAGTTCAATGTAGCGCTTCAGGAAGTCGGACAAACACAAGCGAAAAAGAACGACATCCATCTGCGCTGCGCCGTCGATGCATTCCAGAGCCGCACGCAAGCGGCAGCATCCGCCATGACGTCGGCTGTCGCGACGGCGCTTTCCACTGCGCCGACGCCCGAAGCGCTCGCGCAACAGCAAACCGAAGAGGTAATTGCGCGCGCCGCGCGCACCGAGGCCGATACGCGTCCTCACAAAGCGGTTGTCGATTAATCACCTAAGCACAGGCGTACGCCGAACCATCTACCGACACGCGACGTCGCAGTGACTCGCGAAACGCGCGCGCCGCAGTGAGCGGCGACATAAAGGATCAGTCGGGGAGACCAGTCAACGGCTGTATCTGCGAACCAGCCGGTTGACGATCGGGAAGCTTCGCAATGAACGACTGACAGGTGTAAAGGATGACTAATCGAATTGCTGTGGTAACGGGCGGTATGGGTGGTCTGGGCGAGGCTATCAGTGTCCGTTTGCACGATGCCGGCTATCGCGTGGTCGTGACGTGCTCGCCCGGCAACACGTGCTCGGACGAATGGCTTGCCTCGATGGAAGCCTCAGGCCGCGCGTTTTACGCGTATTCCGTCGACGTCGCCGACTACGATTCGTGTTACGCCTGCGTGGCGAAGATCACGGCAGAGATCGGTCCCGTCGACATCCTCGTGAACAATGCGGGCATCACGCGCGACATGACGCTGCGCAAGCTCGACAAGGTGAACTGGGACGCCGTCATGCGCACGAATCTCGATTCCGTCTTCAACATGACGAAGCCGGTGTGCGAAATGATGATGGAGCGCGGTTGGGGACGGGTGATCAATATCTCGTCGGTGAATGGCTCGAAGGGATCGGTTGGGCAGACCAACTATGCGGCCGCGAAGGCGGGTATGCACGGCTTCACGAAGGCACTCGCGCTCGAGGTGGCGCGCAAGGGCGTGACCGTCAACACGATTTCCCCCGGTTATCTCGCCACGAAGATGGTCACCGCGATTCCGCAGGAAATCCTCGACACGAAGATCCTGCCGCAGATTCCCGCCGGCCGCCTGGGCAAGCCGGAAGAAGTGGCCGCGCTCGTCGCGTTCCTGTGTACGGACGATGCGGGTTTCATTACGGGGGCGAACCTGGCCGTGAACGGCGGCCAACATATGAACTGATTTTGTATCGACAAAAACAGGGCCTACGCAGTCCAGAGAAAGCGGAAAGGGCCCGACAAGGAAGAAGTGGTGGAGACAAAACAACAGCTTTATCAATGCCGGTGTACGAACCAGATCGTCGTCGTGAACCGGACTTTTGGGCCGCGTACGCCAGCGGATCGCGATGCAGGTCGATACCGCGAACTGGTTTTCGAGCAATGCATCAATGCAGGCAATTGTCCGAAGGCCGGACAGTGCCCGCTCTGAAAACATGGTGCGACGCTGCAGGCGTAGTTGTCACAGGGGATGGCAATGAACGAAACATGGATTGTGACTGTTCTTGGAGGATCCGTGCTGTTGATTGCGTTGCTGTCGGTGGTGCAGCACTACCGTCGCGAGCGATCGCGCGCGGAATTGCTGAAGAATCTCGATCACCATAGCTGGTGCCGCTTCTCGCGCGCGAGACGCTGACTTCAGGTAGCTGCCGCGCGGAGCATCGCGCGGCTTACGCTTCCGCCATGCTGATGGTGCGCGCAACGTCGACGACGGCAAGACGTATCGCGTCGATCAACGCGCGCGCGGCCGGGGACGGTGTCCCTGCGCCGCGCATCGTGAGGCCGATATCGCGCCGCGTGTTGTGCAGCTTCACGTCGAGCACGACCAGTTCACCCGACTGACACTCATAGTGCAATTGTTGCGCGGACAGTGCCGCGAGCATGTCCGTGCCGAGCAGCAGGCCGCGAATTACCGCGAGGTCCGCCGTTTCGACGGACGGCATCGGCGGCTTGAGTTTGATCCGCTTGAATTGCGCTTCGAACAGCCCGCGTGCGGGCGCGTGGCTGCGCGGCACGATCCACTGCACGTTTTGCAGATCGGCGAGCGTCAGCCCGCGTGCGTTCGCCAGCGGATGCGCGCGACGCGCCAGCACGACCATCTCATCCGACATCAAACGCTCGTTCAACAGCCCGCTGGATGCATCGTTCTCGCGCAGCGCGCCGAGAATGAAATCGATGTCGCCCGCGCGCAGCCCCGCGACCAACGTTTCGTACGCGCTCTCGTCGGTGATGATGCGCACGCCGGGATGCTTCGCGCTCATGCTCGCGATCGCTTTCGGCAGGATCAGCGTACGCCCGAGCGGCAGCGCACCCACCGTCACCGCGCCCTGAATGTAGCCGTGCAACGCGGCGATATCGTCGGGTACGTGGCGCAACTCGTTCAGCGCGCGGCGCACGTGCAGCAGGAACGTTTCGCCTTCCTCGGTCAACAGGATGCCGCGCGGATTGCGATGGAACAGTTGCAGTCCCGAGCCGCTTTCGAGCACGCGAATCGCGGTGCTCACGGCCGGCTGACTGATCCCGAACGCCTTTGCCGCGCTCGGCATATGCCGGTGACGCGCGAGCGCAACGAACAGTTGCAGCCGCCGCGTATTGAGCAGATAGGCGGGCAACGACCCTTCCGCAGCAGGACGGCGGCGCGCCTGACGCGCGGCGCACCATTGCGCGAGTTCTTCGAGTTCCGTGAAAAGCCGCTCACTGCGATGCAGCACGGCGCGGCCGACGGGTGTCGGCAGCATGCCCGAAGGCTTGCGGTCGAACAGCGCTTCGCCGAGCGCTGCTTCGAGTTCCTGCACCGAGCGCGTTACAGCCGATTGCGCGCGAAACAGCGCGGAAGCCGCGCGCGTCGCACTGCCCGTATCCGCGACGAGTTTGAAGGCGCGCAATTGCGCGATGTTGAGAAGATCTCTGCTGCTCACGGAATGGGCCACAAAAAAGTACTAAAAACCGGAATCGCCATCATGCCGCGCCTGCGATCAGATGCAGCGTTGGCAACGACAGATTGAGGCTTTCCTTCGATATATGCGTGTGCTCCTTCATGAGCGCGTCGACGCGCGCGCCTTCGCCGTTGACGAGCGCGTTGACGATCGCATGATGTTGCCGGTGCGCATACGTGAGCATCGAAAACTGGCGGTCTCGCGCCGATTCGTCGAACGCGATGGTTGATGGCGCGACGAATGGAATCTTGTCGTTCAGGCTCAGCGCGGCGCTGACTGCGGCGTTCCGCGCGGCGTTGACGATCAGCGCATGGAAGCGGCCGTTCATCGCTGCGTAGCGCACGTCGTCGCCATGCTTCAACGCGCCTGCGTTGAAGATCTCGTCGCCCTCGCGCAGACAGGCATTCAGCGACGCGGCCAGCGCCACCGACACACCGCTCTCCGCAACCATCCGCGCAGCGAGACCTTCGAGCACGCCACGCACGTCGATTGCATTCAGCACGTCGCGCACGCTGAAGCGCCGCACCACGAAACCGCGTGCGCCCGAGCGTTCGAGCAGCGCCTCGCTTGCCAGCACGCTCAACGCATAGCGCAGCGGCGTGCGCGATACCCCGAGCCATTGCGCGAGTTGCGCCTCGACGAGACGCTGGCCGGGCGCCAGTTCGCCTGCGAGGATCTTTTCTCGCAGCGTTTGAACAATCGCTTGCTGGGTTGTCTCGTTCATGTGTTTCGACTCATCGGCTGGTCAGTATAACGGCGCTCATGATCGCGCAACAACGCCTTCACAACGCATTGCGACTTGATTCGCTTGCCATCTGTTCTGTTTATCGGCGTGTACGTCTGCCCGTAGCGAAGCGAACTGAGCGTTCCACGTCTCGGGATACCACAGAGCTTGATCTGTCGGGCAATCGAGCCGGGTCCGACCTGCTCGGTCATCGCGTTGAGCCTTGTCTTACCGAATCTGACTGGCCTTTCATGTGGTTTACCCGCACTACCGGGAATGGATGCCGTTTCTATATCTTTGTATCCCAAGATAGCCGCAAGTCCAAGAAGTACGAAGACCGCGGCCCATCCGACTGGCGCGTGAGCGCTGCGCGGCGTGAAGTAACGGAAGACATCGAAATGGCAAGGATTATGAGTGGTATCGGAACGTCGAATGTGCCGACTGTGACGATCACAAATCCCGGCATGGTCCGGCATGCGAAGCGAAACACGCAAAGCATTCCTGAAGACGCGCCGGGTATCTGAAGCGGTGTAGCGAACGACACCGCTGACTCTTCCGTAGTCGCTTTTCTCCTTCGATACAACAAGACCCCGGGTTCGACAGAAGCCCGGGGCGGGGAACCTTTTTTCGGAGACATCTATGAAACCAACAGAATCAGTCGACATCAAGGCGTTCATCGACGCACGCAAGATGTCCGCGTACCAGTGGCTCGTGCTTGTGCTGTGCTTCTGGATCGTCACGATGGACGGGCTCGATACGGCCGTCATGGGGTTCGTTGCGCCCGTCATCATGCACGACTGGAGCGTGAGCCGCGCCGCCTTCGGGCCGGTGATGAGCGCCGCGATGGTGGGCCTCGCGGTTGGCGCGCTGGTCGCCGGACCGATGGCGGACCGCATCGGGCGAAAGAAAATATTGATTGGCTCCGTGTTCTGCTTCGGTTTTTTCAGCCTGCTTTGCGCTTTCGCGGAGACACCCACCGCGCTCGTCATCCTGCGCTTTCTGACGGGCCTCGGTCTCGGCGCCGCGATGCCGAACTCGACGACGCTTCTGTCCGAATACGTGCCTTCGCGCAGCCGTTCTCTGCTGCTGACGATCATGTTCACCGGCTTCAACTTCGGCTCGGGCGCGGGCGGCTTCGTCGCCGCGTGGCTGATTCCGCATTTCGGCTGGCGCGCGGTGTTCATGTTCGGCGGCATTCTGCCTATTGTCAGCTTGCCGTTGCTGCTGTGGCTGCTGCCCGAGTCCGCGCGTCTGATGCTCGTGCGCAAGGCCGTCACGGAGCGCATTGCACACACGTTGGGACGTGTATGCGGACACCGGTTTGCTGACGACGTTCGCTTTACCGCGCCGGAACCTGTCGTTGCAGAGAAAGCACCCGTGCGCATGCTGTTCGCGGACGGCTACGCGATGAGCACGCTGATGCTGTGGGTCACGTACTTTATGGGCCTGCTGATCATCTATCTGCTGACGGGCTGGCTGCCGACGCTCATCAAGGACGCGGGCCTGCCTGTCGAACGTGCTGCCGCGATCACGGGCATGTTCCAGCTGGGCGGCACGATCGGCGCGGTGGCGGTCGGCTTTGCAATGGACCGGATGGACCGCAATGCCGTCATCGGTTTCTCGTATCTGCTGGGCGGCGTGTTCATCTTCGCGCTCGGCATGGGCACGCTCCAATCCGGCACGCTGCCCGTTCTCGTTGCGTGTGCCGGCTTCTTCATGAGCGGCGCGCAAACGGGCCTCAACGCGCTCGCGCCGAGTTGCTACCCGACACGTGCCCGTGCGACGGGCGTCAGCTGGATGCTGGGCTTTGGCCGGCTTGGCGGGATTCTGGGTTCGCTGGTGGGCGGTGCATTGCTCTCGCTGGGCTTCAGCTTTGCGACCGTGTTCTCGGTGCTCGCCGTGCCCGCCGTGATTGCCGCCATTGCGATCGTGATGAACCGCGTTGCGTTGCGCTTCATCACAAGCCCGGTCGCCGATGTCTGAAGTTAGTACGTGAAGTTCGCCGATGGCGATGCGCCATCGGCTTTCGCAGCACCCGACGTTTAAACCGGCATGAGGAGACACGAGATGGCTGGCAACTTCAGCATTAGCGGAAAAGAACTCGGCGGCAATCCAGCGCTGAACGTTTCAGGCTGGCCAAGCCTGGCCGCGATGATTCGCGCGGGACTGGCAGCCGGTTTGCTCGGCGCGGTGATCATCTGGATCTACGAGGCAGTGGTCTGGGTCGGCATCCAGCACCTGATGCCGCTCGCGGGTATTCCGCGTAACGCGACGGGGCTGGTGTTCGGCAAGGCGGTGCAGGAATCGATCGGCGTGTGGGCGTATGTCGTCGGCACGGGCATTCACTTCGTCTTTGCGCTTGCGTGGGGCGTGCTGTTCGCGCTGATCTGGCCGTACTTTCAACGTCGCGGATACGAAGCGACTTTTGTCGCGCTCTTTTACGCCGTGCTTGCGTGGATCGTGATGCACGTCGCAATCATTGTCGTCTCGGATAACCACCCGGATTACTCGAATCCGAATGTCGTGATTGGCGGATTCATGTCTCACTTCTTCTTTACCGTGCCGCTGGCTTTGACGGTGAAGCGGAAATTGAGTCAATACAGAACATAACGGCGAAGCGCTTTAAAGAACTCAAACAGCAGCAAAAACCAGGAAGATGGAGGTCATAAGAATGAAGAGGAGTACCAGTAGCGTCAAGGCGGTTGTCATTGGCGCGGCAATCGTTGGCGGCGCGCCGGCTTTTGCGCAGAGCAGCGTGACACTGTACGGTATTGTCGATAACGGACTGGCTTATCAAAGCAGTTCGACGTCGCTTGGATCGACCAGCGGCGGGCACTCGGTCGTCAAGATGACGCCGGGCGTGTGGGCGGGCAGCCGCTTCGGCCTGAAAGGCGGGGAAGATCTCGGCGGCGGTACCAAAGCGATCTTTCAATTGGAGTCGGGCTTTAATTCGGGAACGGGCGCGCAGCAGTACACGAATGCGATGTTCGGGCGTCTTGCGTATGTCGGCGTGACGAATCCGACCTACGGTACGTTCACAGCGGGCCGCCAGTACGCCTCGTATTACCAGTTGCTGTCGCCGTATAGCCCGACGACCTGGATCACGGGCTTCTACGGCGCGCATCCTGGCGATATCGACGGGCTCGACACGATCTATCGTGCGAACAATACACTCGAGTACACGTCGCCGAAGCTGTACGGTTTGACGGTGAGCGGCTCGTATTCGCTCGGCGGCGTGGCGGGCAGCGTGAATCAGGGCTCGACGTGGACGACCGCGATCCAGTACGCACTGGGCCCGATCGGTCTCGCGGTCGGCTTCTCGCGGATCAACAATTCGACCTCCGGCGGCGGCGCGTGGGGCGCGGATTCCACCACGACGAACGGCGGCTCGCAGATCGGCGTATCCGCGTTGACGAACGGCTATCAGACGGCGCGCGCGCAGCAGCGTTTTGCCGTCGGCGGCGGCTATACGTTCAACAGCGCGTGGGACGTGACGGCGACGTACTCGAACGTTCAGTACATTCCCGGCATCAATTCGAAGTTCACCGATACTGCGATCTTCAACACGGCTGGCGCCGTGCTGCACTGGAAACCGGCTGTGACGTGGGACTTCGCCGCGGGCTACAGCTACACGCGTGCGACTCGCGCGAATGGCATTACGGATAGCGCGTCGTATCAGCAGTTCAACCTGTCCCAGTACTATTCGCTGTCCAAGCGTACGGGCCTCTATGCGCTCGAAGCATATCAACGCGCGAATGGCAAGACGCTCGGCACGAACGGCGCGGGGCAGATCATCGACGCAACGGCGAGTATCGGCGATGGCTTCAACTCGACGCCGTCGTCGACGGCCAGTCAGTTTGCGTTTGGCCTTGGTGTGATTCATCGCTTCTGATGTGAAGCGAAAAGCCGAACCGGTGAACCCGGTTCGGCTTGTGGTAGCGTAACGGCATCTGTCCGTTACCGGTATCTCACGTCATGTCTGCATCCTTCAGCAAGGTCCCCCGCGTTCTCCTCACCAACGACGACGGCATCGACGCTCCCGGCCTTGCCGTGCTCGAAGCCGTAGCCAACGAGCTCGCCGACGAAGTATGGGTCGTCGCGCCCGAGCACGATCAGAGCGGCACGTCGCACTCGATCAGCCTGCATTCACCGCTGCGCGTGAGCCGCCAGGGCGAGCGCCGCTTCGGCGTGGTGGGCACGCCTGGCGATTGCGTCGTGATGGCCGTGCGTCATCTGATGCGCGACACGCCGCCGACGCTCGTGTTGTCCGGCATCAATCGCGGCGGCAATCTCGGCGTCGAGACGATGTTCTCCGGCACCGTTGGCGCGGCGATGACAGGGCTGCTGCTCGGGCTGCCGTCGATTGCATTGAGCCAGGTCTTCCGGGACCGCGAGAACGTGCGCTGGGATACCGCACGCGCACTCGCGCCGGGCGCGATCCGCCAATTGCTGGCCATCGAACACGACGCGCCCGTTTGCCTGAACGTCAATTTCCCCGATGTCGATGCGTCGGCGGCGGGTCCGCTGACACCGACGAAGCAGGGCGTGGGCCTCGTGGAAGGTATCGACGTGCTGCCGCAGGTCGACCCGCGCGGCCTCGAATACCACTGGCTGCGATTCCAGCGTGGCCCGCGCGAGAACGCACCCGATAGCGAAACGGCTGTGGTCGCTTCGGGGCGCGTATCGGTGACGCCGCTTTACTTCGACCGCACGGACGAGAGCACCTTCGCGAAGCTGTCGGCGTCGTTGAGTGCTTGAGGTTTGTCACGGGCCCGGAACCTCGCGTGCCGTGGCTTTCTTCCGCTCATCCAGCCTGAAGACGGCCATGCCGGCGACCATTGCCGCCACGAAGCCGACAGCCTTGGGGTAGCCAGCGCCAAGCGCAACGAGCGCGGGCCCCGGGCAGAAACCGGCCAAACCCCAGCCGATACCGAAAGCAGCGCTACCAAGAACCAGTCTCGGCGTAATGGCCGTGCTGATGGGAAGTTGCATCGGCAATTCAAGGAATGACCTGTCACGGCGTCTGGCTACGAAAAATGCAAGTGAGCCGACCGCAACGGCGCCAACCATCACAAAGGCCAGTGATGGGTCCCACTGGCCGGCCAGATCGAGGAAACCCAGCACCTTCGCCGGGTTTGCCATACCTGACACCATCAGGCCGACCCCGAAAAGAAGGCCGGCGAGCAATGCCGTAAACGGTGCGATGAGCGTTGCCTTGAGGGCTGCCATATCAGCCTCCGATCAGGTGACGTTGGACAAAGACAGTCAGAAATCCCGCGACCATGAAGGTTGCGGTGGCGACGAGCGAGCGCACAGACCCTCTGGAGAGACCACATACGCCGTGCCCGCTGGTGCAGCCGCTGGCATAGCGGGTACCCATGCCGACAAGAAACCCGGCCGCAAGGATCACGCCCCAGCTAGCCTCGATCTCTGCCTGTGCAGGCTTGCCCAGCAGTCCGGCGATGACAGGCGCTCCCACGAGCCCCGCCAGAAATGCGAGACGCCAGTTGACGTCATCGCGCGGCCATCCCAGCAGGCCACCGAAGATGCCACTGATGCCGGCGACTCGCCCGTTGAACAATACCAGCACGGCAACCGCGGCACCGATCACGAGCCCGCCTGTCAAGGAGAGGCCAGGGGTGAAATGGTCAAGGTCGAGCAGCATGATGAGGGTCCTTAGTGCTTTGGGCAGAACTGTTCATAAAGTGTTGCCTTGTTTCAAGGTCCGCTGTTTAACTGTTTCCAGGAAGCAGGCCATGATTATGCGTTCCGGAAAAAGCAATGCCCGATTGGCGGGGTGCGCTTTCAATTTTGATTGAAGTCTGGCAATGTCGTCGACTCAGGCGTGCATGTTCGGTCGCAATCGATGCTTTGGCTCGGGCGACGTAAGCGAGAATAGCTTCCTGTCAATTCGATACTAGCGATCTCGGCCATACGCCGATAAGGGAGACGCGTGCAGTACCCGCAATATTTCAACCGCTTTTTCGCCGGCTCAAGCGTAGAAGCGGGGATCTTCATCATGGTCCTCACAACGGCAACCTTTGCGGGAAGTGACTCCATGGTCAAGGTCATCGGTTCTTCCGTGCCGCTGCTTGCGCTGCTCTGGGTCCGGTATGTGTTCCAGACGGTCGTGCTTGCGGTCTGGGTGATACGGCGCGGAGTCGGTGACCTCCACGGCGCGCGGCCATTCCGATTGCAATTGCTGCGTGCCATTCTGCTGCTCCTCAACTCCGCCTCGACCTTTGCGGGGCTGCGCTATCTGCCGCTTCCCGTCACCACTTCGCTGGCAATGATGGCTCCGCTGATCACCACGGTACTGGCCGCAACGCTCCTCGGTGAGAATGTGGCGAGAAGCAAATGGGCAATGGTCATTCTCGGCTTCATCGGCATGCTGATGGTTGTGCGCCCCGGCGGCGGCCAGTTTACGTGGGCGGTGTGCTTTCCGATCGCCGCCGCAACGACCTTCGCGTGCTTTCAGGTCGTGTCCAGCAAGTTGTCGAAGACGGGTGACCCGATGATCACCAATTTTCTGACTGGATTGGTGGCGACACTCATGCTTTCCGCACTCTTGTGGACTGCTCAGGCGACCCTGTTCCCCGAGATAAAAAGCGTGCGCTTCGGTAGCTGGCTGCTTGTTCTTGTGATGGCGTCGCTCGCAACTGCGGGGCACTCGTTGATGCTGCAGGCGCTTAGACGTGCGCCCCTCGCAGTGCTCACACCTTTCGGCTATGCGCAACTGGCGTTCGCCACGCTCTTTAGCTGGGTCTTCTTTGGTCAGATACCGGATCTATGGATGACGCTTGGCATGCTCGTGATTGCATGTAGCGGGATCGGGACGGTGCTACTTCATGCACGTGGTCGCGGTGCCTGAACGGGAAGGGTTTGATGCGGCGGTCGATGCAAATGGACTGGCTCGAATTCGGCCTATGCCGCCACGCGCGTGCGGTCATCGGTGCGCAGCGCTAGCTGCCGTTGGTCGAGACGTCGATTTAACTCATACCATCGTACACAAATTCGTCGCTACCCTCGATATCAACCTGGACGTTACAGTGAGACCTCATCTCACAGGAGGCTAAATTGAATGACAAGGACATTCCCCTCGCGAACAGCAAGGTACGATATGAGACGCTGCTGATCAAGGAAGACTACTCCGTCTCCCAGACCACGGTCCTTCCCGGCGGCGAAACGCAATGGCATCACCATACAAACGTGAGAGACCGCTTTGTCGTAGTCAAAGGCGTGCTCACTGTTGAAACGAAAACAGGCGCGTTGGTCGACAAAAGGCACGTCGTTGACCATCACACGGTCGAACCCGGCGTCATCCACCACGTCAGGAATGAGACGTGTGACGACGTGGTGTACATCAACATCCAGTCCGGAGGGGAGCGCGATATCGTGCTCGCTTAAACGCGGATCGGGCGTCGATCATCACGCTCAACGGGAGAACGCCTACGAATCATGCCCGACAAGGGCAGCGACGGCCTGAGGCAGTTTCTATATGCAGGGTCGCGAGCCGGGCAGGAATCGCTGCAAGCGGATCGCTGCCGATCCCCCTAAGCCGGCACATGACGCTAGGTACCAGTGCCGGCTTTTGCGTTGCATAGACGCATTTCATCACGCGGACGGACATCGCCTCTGCGCACATCGGTCATTTGACCGATGCCCTCGCTGCCGTACACCTGCGATCCTTGTCGTCAGATCAACCCGTCGCCGCTGCGGAAACGTAACGCCAGCTTCGGCGCGTTGAACCATGGCGCACGCACGATGCCCGCTTTATCCGCGCTCTTGCAGAGTATCCCGCAACGTGCTTTCCATACCGCAGGCAATGAGGTGTTCTTGAGTCACGCCACGATTCATCCCGTATGGGTCCGCGCTTTCCACTGGATCAACGCAGCAGCAGTGATCCTCATGTGCATGAGCGGCTGGCAGGTGTATGACGCGTCTCCCATTTTCGGGGCGATACGTTTCCCGGCGGCTATCACGCTCGGCGGCTGGCTGGGCGGCGCGCTGCTCTGGCACTTCGCGGTCATGTGGATATTGGTCGCCAACTTCGTTGCGTACCTGGCGTTGGGCGTCTTCACCGGGCGACTGCGCAGAACCATTTTTCCCATCACCCTTCGCGCGATTGCGACCGACCTTGTTGCTGCCCTGCGCGGGAAGCTCAGCCACAGCGATCTCAGCGTGTACAACGCTGTACAGAAGCTGGCGTACCTTGTCGTCATCGTCGACATTGCGCTGGTGATCGTGTCTGGCCTGACGATCTGGAAGCCAGTGCAGTTCCCGGTTCTGCGGACGCTGATGGGTGGCTTCGACAACGCACGCATCGTCCATTTTGTTGCGATGAGCGTACTCGTTGGTTTCTTCGCGATCCATGTCGCCATGGTCGCGCTCGTGCCGCGATCGCTGCTTACCATGGTCCGGGGCCGCTAGATCATGAACTCAGGTAAAGACGTGGGGACGCTCGACGCCGCATCCATCATCAAGGACGCGCAGAAGGAATTGCGTTCGTCTTCGCGGCGCCTCTTCGGCAAGCGAATCCTGACGCTGGGCGGCCTCGCACTATTGTCCGGTTGCGATCTGACGAACGACAGGTCGGTGAACAACCTGCTACGCACGATGTCCTCGTTTAACGACGACGCGCAGGCGCTACTCTTCGATCGACTCAAGCTCGCGCCGACTTATCCGGACTCGATGATCACGCGCCCATTTCCGTTCAACGCTTTCTATGACATCGATCAGGTGCCGGAGGTCGATGCACAGACTTATCGGCTAGAGCTCACGGGTCTCGTCAAAGGCCGGCGCGTGTGGACGCTCGGCGAGCTGAGCGCACTGCCGCAACGCAGCCAGGTGACGCGGCATATCTGTATCGAAGGCTGGAGCGCGATCGGCAAGTGGGGCGGCGCGCGTTTCTCGGATTTTCTGTTGCTGGCCGGTGCGGATACGACGGCGAAATACGTTGCGCTGCATTGCGCCGACAACTACTGGACGAGCATCGACATGCCAACGGCGCTGCATCCGCAGACGCTGCTGACGCTGACCTATGACGGCAACGTCCTGCCCGCGAAATATGGCTTCCCGATGAAGCTTCGCATCCCGACCAAGCTCGGCTACAAGAACCCGAAACATATCGTCGCTATCACCGTGACGAACGAATTTCCCGGTGGCTACTGGGAAAACCAGGGCTACAACTGGTTCGGCGGATCCTGACCCGCGCGCCGCAGATTTTTTCAATCACATCACACCAACGGAGTTCCTATGCCCATTCGTTTCAAGCTCGCTGCTTCCTTCGTCGCGCTCACGCTTGCCAGCGCATCGTTCGCTCAATCTTCGGCCACGAAGCCCGAGCGTATCCGCGGCGACATCGTGTCGTTCTCCGGCAATACGTTGACGGTGCATCGCCGCAGTGGCGAAACCGTGACGATCGCCATGAGCGACGCGTCGAAGGTTAGCGCCGTGAAGCCGATCCAGCTCGCCGATATCAAACCGGGTTCCTACGTCGGCGCGGCGGCCACACCCGGTCCCGACGGCAAGCTGACTGCGAAGGAGGTGCTGGTCTTCCCCGAGGCTGCGCGCGGCACGGGCGAAGGTCACTATGCATGGGATCTCGGCGCCAACAGTTCGATGACGAATGCGAATGTGGACACGGTTGTCGAGAGCACGAGCGGACGCGACCTGAAGCTCTCGTACAAGGGCGGAAGCAACTCGATCACGGTGCCGGCCAACGTGCCTGTCGTGACGCTCGCGCCCGCCACGCGTGCTGATCTGATCGCGGGAAAGAAAGTGTTCGTGGTGGCGGCCCCGGCCAACGGCGGGAGCTACGGCGCGCAATTCGTCGTGGTCGAAAAGGACGGCGTAGCGCCGCCGATGTAAATGTGCCTTGCGTGGCGGTATTGCTTGAGGTCGGTGGAGTAGGGTGCTTTAGAAACCTTAGTTCAAGAGACGGTCGTTAGCTAGACGCGAACGTCTCCTCCTGCCTTCCCGGTCGTTTTAGAGGAGTAGGGTAGTTCAGGCTTTTGACCGGGCATTTGGGTGCTCTCGCTGACTTTCGAACGTAACAGCTGAAGCAATTCCCTCAGTACCTGGTTAGCCCAGTTCGCCGAACATCCCGACGAGCGTACCCTGAGCAACAGTCTGGCACAAGAGTTGCGCATCTAGATCGATGTGATTGAGGAGAAATGAGCTGATTGCTCGCCTCTCTGTGCGAAGCGAGCAACTCGTTGAGCTTCGGATGGACCGAGACGCCATCCTTATTCTGACTTTGCTGGATGAGGAAGACCATGAGGAAGGTGACGATGGTCGTGCCAGTATTGATGACAAGCTGCCACGCGTCAGAATAATGGAAAAGCGGTCCCGGAACTATTTCCTCGAGAATCCGCGTGAAAACTGCTCTTAATTAATTGGTTTATATGGTCATTGCCGATCTGTTAAGGCTCAAACACTTCGATCAGTTGCATAGGCCGGAAACCCTTGTCCGGGTTGGGCTGTTGGGGGATACCGGCCGGCAAAGTCGATTTAGTCAGGTAGCGAGAACGGATTCCGCGATATCGACGTTAAATGGAGGAAAAGTTGACCTGCGCGAATCGTTGAGCAAGAGAACAGGGCGCTCTCAACGAATTAGAACCCGGCACGCCATCGATACGATTGGGGAAGCGAAAACCCGTCGGATCGTGTTTTAGAAAAAGGCATCAGGTTCTATAGGCTGTGGTGTAAATAAAAGGTAAAGAGGAATCGCGGCTCGTTGCAGTTTGCTGAGCTCGAATTGACCTTTGCGAATGCGATGCATCAGTTCGATGCCGGAAATCGGCTTTGCCACTTGCTCATGCCTCGCCGTCCACTCGTTAAACCGCGAGCTTAAACTGGCTGCAGTCTCATTTGCACCAGAACCGATTTGCGACGGAATGCTCTTAAAGAGGACGACCATTGGACCAAGGTCCCCTATCATCCCGCACGCGCATGATCTAGTCTTTTCACTGACCACCCTCTACGTTGAAATTGCCACGACACGCTCAACCGCCCGTGCGCAGGTAGTGCGCACCGTGGTTCGGGCATTTATCGTGATTATCCGGAGACCGGAGGCACGCCATGGAGATCGCCGTTTTCAGCTCGACGCCCTACGAGCGCCGCTACCTCATCGAGGCCAACGCCAACGGGCATCACACGCTGAATTTCTTCGAGGTGCCGTTGACGGCCGAATCAACAGGCCTCGCGAGCGGCTATCCCGCTGTCTGCATTTTCGTCAACGATCGCGCGGACGCCCAGGTGCTGGAAGCGCTCCAGCAAGGCGGCACGCGGCTCGTGGCGCTGCGCTGCACGGGCTTCAATAACGTCGATCTTGAGACGGCGGCCCGTCTCGGGATGAAAGTGGTTCGCGTGGTCGACTATTCGCCGAACTCCGTCGCGGAACATGCGGTGGCACTGCTGCTCGCAATCAACCGGAAAATCCATCGCGCGTACAACCGGACGCGGGATTCGAATTATTCGCTAGATGGCCTGATCGGTTTCGACCTGACGGGCAAGACGGTCGCCGTCGTTGGCACCGGCAAGATCGGTCGTGTGTTCGCGAAGATCATGCTCGGCTTCGGCTGTGAAGTGATCGGCTACGATCCGGTGCCGTCGCGGGAGTTCGAAGCGCTGGGCACGCGTTACGCGGCCCCCGGCGAGATCGGGGAGAGAGCGGACGTCATTTCGCTGCACTGCCCGCTGACGCCGGCGACGCACCACATCATCAACGCCGAAACGCTGTCGCGCGCCAAGCCGGGAGCGTTGCTGATCAACACGAGCCGCGGCGCGCTGATCGATACGAAGGCCGTCATCGAAGCCCTTAAAACGGGTCAGTTGGGTGGTGTGGCGATCGACGTCTACGAGCAGGAGGCAAACCTGTTCTTCAGGGATCTGTCGAGCGTCGTGATCGCGGACGACATCATCCAGCGGCTGGTCTCTTTTCCTAATGTAATCGTGACGGGGCATCAGGCGTTTCTCACGCGGGAAGCGCTGACCACGATCTGCGAAACGACGCTTCAAAGCGCAACGGCATTCGAGGAAGGCCGGACGCTCGAAAACGAAATCGAGGCCCGTTGACTCACGCTTTCTGCATATGCGGCAGCGCATTCATCAGAGTGGAAGCTGGGTCGACCGGGGGGCGCGTTCATACGAATGGAAGCAGAGGAGACTCCCTTCATGCGCGGATACTGCGGATACATCGCCGCTCTGACATTCGTCGCGACGTTCGCACAGGCGTCGGACGCTGCGCCGACGCGAAGCGAGGTGGACGACCACTGGCAATTCGCGGTGGCACCCTACCTGTGGCTGCCATCCGTGGACGGCACGATGCGCTTCTCGCTGCCTGGCGGCGGCGCCGATGCGTCCACGGGCCCATACGATTATCTGCAGAACCTCAAATTCGCTTTCATGATTCAAGGCGAAGCGCGCAAGGGCGACTGGAGTTTCTTCGCGGACGGGATCTATCTGAACTTCGGGCGCCACGAGAGTGCGGTCAACGCCACGAACGGTCTGTTCGGGCCACGCGAAACGCAGAAGAGCGTCGAAACAAGCTTTCGCGGCACGCTGATCGAGATCGGCGGCGGGCGCACAATGATTCGGCAGTCGTGGGGTTACGTCGATGCGATCGTGGGGATGCGCTACCTCGGCGTGAAGGGCACGCTCGACGCGACAGCCGTCTCGACCACGAGCACCGGTGTGGGCGCGAATCCGCAACTAGACGTATCGCAGGTGCAGAACATTTTCGACGGCTTCGCGGGCGTGCGGGGGCGCGTGTCGATCACGGGCGACGGCCGGTGGTACGTGCCGTTCTATCTCGACCTGGGCGCCGGAACGTCGAAGTTCACATGGCAGGCGATGACCGGGCTCGGCTACGCGCTGAAATGGGGCGACGTCAGTCTGACGTATCGGTATCTGGCGTTCTACGGCTCGGTCGATCAGCTCGTGCAGACGCTGCGGTTCAGCGGTCCGAGCCTGAATGTGATCTTCAGGTTCTGAATGCGTGGAGTCTGGAAAATTGGTGCCGCGCACCGCAGATGGACAGATGAATGGGCCATACATGAGTCAACCCCACGACGGCAGCACTGATGGTGATTGACGCAACTCAAGATGGGATGACTAGACGCTTACCGCGAAGTAGGGCATGTCGCCGTTGTTGACGTTGTAGAAGCCGGGCGCGTTCGAGCCTTCGCCCGAATGTGTAAGTGACAGTGCATGCGAATGACGCTTCATGGCGGGCTCCGGCTCAACCGCCTGGGTTTATGGATCACCAGCCGCTGCCGCATAACGTCACCGCCGATCTCTACGCGGACGCGCTTTGCGTTGAGCATTCCCTTCAGGTCCTTCAGCCACCGATCTCCAGATTCATATCAAGTGCATGAGGACCGCTGCTCAACTGCTCCTTCAGGAAATCGAGGCAGACGCGCACCTTGGCAGAATTCACGGATCGAGTGCTCAACACCGCCCAGATATCGGCAGGCTCCCAGTACTGCGGCAGCACTTGCACGGCGCGTCTTGCGCGAATCGCATCCGCGATGTCCCACACCGACAGCAGGCAGATTCCCTTACCGTCGAGACACCAGTTCCGCACGACGTCACTCATATTGGAACCGAAGCGGCTGGTGACCTTCACCGCCTCGATACCTTTGGGTCCCATCAGCCGCCAGGTGCCGAAAGCCTGCTCCCGCTCCCGGTACAGCAGGCATTCATGTTCCGCCAGATCGGCAAGCAGTTTCGGCTCACCTCGCCGCTTGAGATAGCTGGGCGCGGCAACCAGGATGCGGCGGTTGCTGGCTATGCGGTGAGCGATCAACTGCGGTTGCACAGGATCGCCGAATCGAAGATCGATGTCGATCTTTTCATTGACGAGATCAGTGCGCCTGTCGAGTACTTCCAGCCAGACGTCCAGCTTCGGATAGCGCTCGCCCAGCAGCGAAAGAATGGGCGAGACGTGTAGACGCCCGAAACGCAGGCTTGTGCTGATACGAAGCAGGCCCGACAGTTCGCCCTTCGTGGTTTGCAACGTCTCCGTCATCGATGCAACGTCTTCGAGGATGCGGCGCGCCCATTCGAAGGCAATTTCACCGTCGGACGTAATCACCACGCGCCGCGTCGTGCGATGAAAAAGACGCACCGACAGCGCCGCTTCGAGAATGGCGATTCGCTTGCTGACATGCGCAGGCGTCGTCCCCAGCTCTTTCGCGGCGGCCGCGAAGCTCGCGCGCCGCGCGGCAATGCAGAACACGTTCAGGTCATCGATATCCATGCGGCGATTGTAAACGGATCGTTGATGCCGAGACAACGGTATCGGTATTGATGCAAAAAGTGTTGTCTATAGAATCGTTTTCACAGTCGCGAACGATGCGGCAAAAAGTCAACAAATGGTGGAGACAGCGATGAAATACGCCTCAGGCCTTCAGGCCGCCGACGCGTCGTCGGTTACGGCGCGGCGCTCGCGCGCCCGCTTCGGCATTCTCGGTTTGCTAGCGGTCGGCACGATGATCAACTATCTCGATCGCAGCGTCGCAGGCATCGCCGCGCCGAGCATGAGCCACGATCTTGGGCTCACGCCCGCCACAATGGGCGTCATCTTCTCGGCGTTTTCGTGGACTTACACTGCATCGCAGATTCCCGGTGGCATCCTGCTCGATCGCATCGGAACCAAATGGACTTATTTCTTTGCACTGACGCTCTGGTCGTTGTTCACCGGCTTGCAAGGACTCGCGTTGGGGTTTGTCACGCTGCTGATGCTCCGCCTGCTCGTCGGCATGGCGGAAGCGCCGTGCTTTCCGACCAATAGCCGCGTTGTCGCTACCTGGTTTCCGCAAAGCGAACGGGCACGCGCAACAGGCGTGTATACGTTCGCCGAATATGCGGGCCTCGCATTTCTGAGTCCGCTGCTTTTCTGGCTTGAACATCGATACGGCTGGCGTGCCCTGTTTGGCCTCGTCGGCGCCTTTGGCATCATGTTCGGTTGGGTGTGGCTCGCTCGCTTCAATGAACCGCACGAGTCGCGCCGCGCGAATGAGGCCGAACTCAAGCACATCGAGGCGGGCGGTGGCGTGGTGAGCAGCGGCCGGATTCATGTGCGCTTCAGGTGGTCCCATATGGCGGCCATCCTCAAGGAGCGCCGCATGCTTGGAATCTGCATCGCGCAGTTCGCAAGCAATGCGACCAACGTTTTCTTTCTCACGTGGTTTCCGACCTATCTCGTCACCGAGCGACATATGCCGTGGCTCAAGGTCGGCGTTCTGGCGGTTCTCCCGTTCATCGCGGCGTCGGTCGGTACGCTCGCCGGTGGCTGGATCTCCGATGCCATGCTGCGCCGGGGCATGTCGTTGAACTGGGCGCGCAAGCTGCCCGTGACGGCAGGATTGCTAACCGGCTCGACGATCGTGCTCGCCAACTTCGTCGATTCGACGGCAGCGGTGATTGCCATTCTCTGTGTTGCGTACTTCTCCCAAGGGCTGTCCGCGCTGGCCTGGATGATCGTCTCGGATATCGCGCCGAAGGGACTGCTTGGTCTGAGCGGCGGCATCTTCAATCTGTTTGCGAATGCCTCAGGGATTGTCACGCCGCTTGTCATCGGCCTGATCGTCAACGCCACGGGCTCGTTCGTGTATGCACTGGCTTTCGTCTCCGCGATCACCCTCGTGGGCGCGCTTTGCTACATCTTCGTAGTCGGCGACATCAAGCGCATCGAACTCGATTCCGGCTCTGTCGAAAAGAAGGAAGCAATCCAATGAAACAACCTCAGATCGGCGTGGCGCACCTCACAGCGCTCGAACTGGCTCCCGCCGCGCTCATCGCGCAAAGCGCCCGCGCCGGCTTCAGCTCCGTTGGCATCCGCACGAACCCCGTCGCCCCAGGCATGCCGTGCTATCCGCTGAAGGCGGGAACGGAGGAACACCGTGAACTGATCCGTCTGCTCGACGACCATGGCATGAAGGTACAAGAAGTCGAATTCATTTCGATCGTGCCCGAACTCGACGTTCAGTCGTACGCCGCGATGTTCGAGGCTGCCGCTGGTCTTGGCGCCAAAGCAGTGACCGTATCGGGCGACGATGGCGACTTCTCGCGGCTGACCGACAATCTGGGCAGACTCTGCGACCTCGCGGCGGAGTTCAGCCTAAGAATCGACCTCGAGCCGATGCGCTGGCGCCACGTCAACAATATCGGTTCGGCGCGCCGCGTGCTCGACGCCGCGGCGCGACCCAACGGCGCCTTGCTCGTCGACGCACTCCACCTGGCACGCTCGGGAAGCATGCCGGCCGAACTGCGTGGGTTTCCGGCCTCCCAACTGCGCGCCGTTCAGATCTGCGACGCTCCCGCCACTGCGCCCATCGGCGACGACGCGACGATTCGGGAGGCACGTGAGGGTCGACTGCCACCCGGACAAGGTGTACTACCGCTTGTCGATCTCTTGCGTTCACTACCCGACGACATCGCCATCAGCGCGGAAATGCCGTTCAAGACGCTGCCTGCATCGGAACGCCTGAGGCTGGCGTTCCAATCGTCGAAGGACCTGATACAGCAAGCACGTGAAAAACGCACTGACTCGCAGTGCCGCTGAGACTCATCAACGAAATAACCGCAAGTGTGAATCATGAACAAATTACCCATAGCCGTCATCGGCGCCGGACTCATTGGCAAGGTACATATTGACCTCGCCGCAAACCATAACGAGGTGTGCCTCGCGGCCATCGCCGATCCCAGTGAAACGGCAAGGCAGATGGCCACCTCATACAACGTGCCGTGGTTTGCGGATTACCGTTCGATGCTCGACACCGTCAAGCCCAAGGGCGTCGTGATCGCCACGCCAAATGTGACGCACGGTGCCATCGCAGTGGACTGCATCGAGCGCGGTATCGCGGTGATCGTTGAGAAACCGATTGCGTACACGGTCGAAGACGCGCGTCGTATCCGCGACGCGTCCCAGGAATTCAAGGTGCCGGTTCTCGTGGGTCACCAGCGTCGCCACAATCCGATCGTGCGCCGCGCGCGTGAGATCGTTGCATCGGGCCGGCTGGGCAGGCCCGTCAGCGCGACCGTATTGTGTACATGGCTCAAACCGGACGAATATTTCGATACCGCGTGGCGGCGAACGAAAGGCGGCGGCCCGATCCTCATCAACCTGATTCACGACATCGACCTGCTCAGGCATCTCTTTGGTGATGTGCAAAGCCTCCAGGCCGTCACGTCAAACGAGACGCGTGGATTCGAAGTGGAGGACACGGCGGCAGTTGTGTTGAAGTTCAAGAATGGCGCACTCGCGACGGTCAGCGTAAGCGACACGACGGCGGCGCCATGGAACTACGATCTCGCTGCCGGAGAGGTCGAGCGGTTTCCTCAACAGGACGTGAACTCCCATTACCTTTGCGGTACGGATGCGTCTCTCACGCTGCCGCGGCTCGAAGTCTGGGAGTATCGCACCGGCAAGGGATGGCACGATCCGTTGACGGCGGAGCGGACAGCGCTACACACAGGTTGCCCCTACACGGAACAGCTTCGCCATTTTCGGGCGGTGATCGACGGGGCGGAAGCACCCGTGTGCTCGGCACTCGACGGCTTGCGCACACTCCAGGCCACGATGGCTGTGCATGCTGCCGCGGCCAGCGGCGCAGCCGTTACCCTGCCAGACGATTGATAAACGGATTGCTTTCGCCACAGCGCGGAAGTCATCGCCAACCGCTATTTCGCCTGCATTTTTTGTTCAGTGTGAAATCCATTTAATTCGCATGCCTGATAAATAAAATCCGAAAAATGAAATCTGGAATAAGGATATGCGCCATGGTCGGCATGGTCGGCATGTATTCAGCGGCCGCGCACGCGCAAAGCAAGGTGACGCTGTACGGCATCCTCGATGAAGGTGTGATGTTCCTCAACAACGTCGGCGGACCCACCGGCGGAAAGAAGATCTTCCTCGATTCGACAAGCGGCATCAACGGTAGCCGCTTCGGCTTCACAGGTGTGGAAGACCTGGGAAGTGGCTTGCAGGCGATCTTCACTCTGGAGCCCGGGCTGAACATCAACAATGGTCAGTCTGCGCAGGGCGGCACGTTCCTCGGGAGACAGGCGTTTGTCGGCTTGCGCAGCGACCTTTTCGGCTCGCTCACGTTCGGCCGGCAATACGACATGGTGCTGTACTTCGCGCAACCCGTGACGACCCAAGGCTCGCAGGCCGGCACGGCAATCTTTCTTCATCCAGGCGATCTGGATAACACAGGTAATTCGCTGCGCGTCAACAATTCGATTCGCTACATGAGCCCTGTATATCGCGGCCTGAGCGTAGGCGGCGAATATAGCGTGGGCGGCGTACCTGGCGATGGCACGGCGAATAGCGGCTATTCCGTTGGTGTCAGCTACGCGAACGGACCTTTTACCTTCGGTGGCGCTTTCGAATACTTCAAGAATCCGACGTCAACCACTGCAGGAGCAGGCTTTTTTACAGGAAATGCAAACGGCGCGTCGCAGCTATCGCAGTCGCTCAACAAGGGTTACGCCAGCGCCTCGGCATATCAAACCGCGGTGGTCGGTGCAGGATATGCAATCGGCCCGGTCAACCTGACGACTTCCTGGTCCAACACCCAATATGCCGGTCTTGGCGGTGTGCTCGCAGGCTCTGCTGCACACTTCAATAACGTCGACTTCGCGGTGAAATGGCTCGCTACGCCGGCACTGAGTTTCAGTGCTGCGTATGACTACCTGAAGGGTGAATCGGTCCACACCACTGCGGGCCAGACAGTTGGCAATCAGCACTACAACCAGGTGATGCTGATGGCGGACTACCTTCTTTCGAAGCGAACAGACCTCTATGTCGAAGGCGCCTGGCAACGCGCATCAGGCACATCGTCGACTGGCGCGCCTGCCGTCGCTGATATTGGCAATCTCGGTGACTCCTCGAACAATCATCAACTTGCGATCCGCGCTGCCTTGCGTCACAAGTTTTAGCCAACGGCTTATCAAACCAGCGCTATGGGTGAGTCTCAAGCGGACGCTAGACCAGGCGTCCATAGTTGCTGACATCGCGCAAGAGCGCCTTCTGCACGACCATCGTGACGCGCGGAAGTGGTCCTCGTCGTTGTAGGGCCAATGACTGCTCGGGGTCGCGAGTAGCGCCTGGTTAAAGCCCGAATCTTTTTGATGTTCGCGCTCACGGTGACGAATAACCCGGGGCGTGTGCAGGTGATGCTTCACCCGTCTTAAGCGTTCGAGGGCGCGGCGACGCAATCACGTCGCCGCGCCCGTTTCGTCGTCTCAGGCTGGACGCGCGTTCCGGTTGCACAGGCCGGTTCCGCCTCAGTTCCGGCCGTTTCCCGTTAGTACACCCGGCCCACCACCGGGAATCGCCTGTTTTCAGTCCTAATGCGAGGTAGTATTAGAATGTTTGATACTGCTTCGTCACCTGCTGTTTTCTTGAAGTAGGCGCTCTACACTGGTCTCCAAGGTGCATCGACATGAACACCACACTGGAGATTGGAGACGATTGTGAGCAAACAGGTACTACTCGAAGACTTGCCGTTGCGCCCATTTCACATCGGGGTTGCGTTCAGTGGAACGGGCGGGCAATTCAGTGATGGTTTCGTTCTCGGCATCATCGGCATCGCGGTCAGCATGGCAGCTGGACCGCTGCATCTCGACGCGCTATGGATGGGACTGCTCGGCGCGGCCTCGCTTGCAGGCCTGTTCTTCGGCAGCATGCTGGCCGGTCCCGTGGCGGACAAATACGGCCGTCGGACGATTTTCGCGTACGACATGCTGCTATTCGCAATCGTCTCTGCTGCGCAGTATTTTGTGACGTCACCTTCGCAGTTGCTCGTCTTGCGGCTGTTGCTCGGATTCATTCTCGGTGCCGATTACGTGGTGAGTAAGTCCCTCGTGACCGAGTACTCGCCCCGCCGGTATCGTGGCCGTCTGCTGAGCGTGCTCGCAGCAGCGTGGGCGGCGGGCTATGTCGGTGCGTACCTCGCTGGCTTCGCCATGCGCGACATTGGCCCTGATGCCTGGCGGATCATGCTCGCTGCGAGCGGCGTTCCCGCACTGCTTATTCTCCCGTTCCGCCTGATCGTTCCCGAATCGCCGATGTGGCTGATGAAACGCGGTCGCGGCGACGAAGCGCTTGCCATTGTTCGTCGCAGATTCGGACCCGAAGTCACGCTCTCGACAACGACAGGGGCGCCGCAGCAACAAAAGGGTGCCTGGTCGCAGCTGTTCTCGCCCCGGTGGCGCAGAAACACGTTGGTCGGCTGTGTCTTCTACACCTGCCAGGTCATTCCTTATTTCGCGTTGGGTACCTTCGCCCCAAAAGTCCTTGAAGCTCTGCACGTCAAAGACAAGTTCGTTGGCGGGCTCGTCTACAACATCCTGCTTCTCGTTGGCGCTGTGATCGGCTTGCTGCTGATCGACAGGTTATCCCGCCGTACGTTCCTCCTCGGAACTTTCTATCTTGCGGCGCTCGGCCTTGCGGTGCTGACTTACGCCAACTTCGGGCCCATCGGTACGATGCTGGTCTTCGGCCTCTTCGCGTGCATCCTCTCGGCAGCGGCGAACCTCGAATTTGTCTATCCGCCCGAGCTCTTTCCGACGCACCTTCGCGCGTCAGGCGTTGGCCTTGCGGTCGCATCGAGCCGCTTTGGTTCGGCCATCAGCACGTTCCTGCTGCCGATCGCCGTTCAGCAGGTCGGCATTCACGCAGCGCTGGGTGTCTGCGTCGCGGTTCTGCTCTTTGGTGGCGTCTTCTGCCACTTCATGGCACCCGAAACGGGCAACGAGAACCTTTCCGACGTGAAGTCGGACAGTGTCGCCGAGGACCAGGTAGAGGCCGCAGGGCATCATGACTCAACTTTCGCGACCGCTGCGTCTGGTGGCAGGAAAACAGGCCTCTGATGACCTTGGGTGCTGGCGGCGGGTCGGCTGCGAGAACCTATGCCAGGCCGCTCACACAGGAAACGACATGCCGTCGAACAAACCCATTGATATGCATGCTGTACAGGTCTTCGTCGCGGTCGCAGAAGAGGGCAGCATGTCTGCCGCAGCAACAAGGATGGGCATATCCCAGTCGGGCGTGTCGCAAATCATCCGGCAACTCGAAGACGAACTGGGTGTCGTGCTGGTCAACCGGACGACGCGACCGATGGCGCTGACGCCCTTTGGCATTGCGCTGAGAAACCGGGGCGCAGTGCTGAGCGAAGAGATCGCCAATCTCAAGGCGCAAGTGGTCGAAGCGGGACGAGGCATCAAACCGGACTTGCGCATCGGACTGGTTGATTCCTTTGCGTCTACATGCGGTTCGGTGTTTACGAAGAAGCTGCTGGGAAAGGTGTCGCAGTTGTCGATTCGTACGGGTCTGAGTCCTCAACAGGGAGAAGCCCTCTTGCGCCGGGACCTCGATCTGATCGTCACGAGCGATCCGCTGATAGATGCCAATGACGTCGTCCGATATCGGCTGTTCTCCGAGCGCTACTTCGTCATAACGCCGAAAAGCCTCGGAACGCCCGTGAAGACCATCGACGACTTGCGCACGCTGATTCACAGCTTGCCCATAGTCAGGTTCAACCGGACGTCTCAGGTGGGCATGCAGATCGAACGGTACCTCCGGCGCATCGAGATACGCGCACCGAACAGGCTTGAACTGGACAACGCCGATGCTCTGACCTCGATGGTGGCAGAAGGAATCGGTTGGGCCATTACATCACCGATGTGCCTTCTTCAGGGCGTGACGCATGCGGGCAACGTTGCCACGCATGTAGTCGAGAACTTAGGCCTGGAGCGCTCACTGTACCTCGTGGCGCGCCGGGACGAATACAACGTTTTTTTCGACGACGCTTGCGAGACAGCGCGCGAAGTTATTGAGACATCGTTCCTGCCGAGACTGACAGCGCTCGACGGGGGCATTGAAAAACTTATCACCGTTGGCGGAAGGAATCTTCATGAATAAGCTTGCACAGGGCGAAGTTCGCATTGAACGTGACTATGTTGGTGAAGTCACCATTCCCGGCGACAAACTGTACGGCGTGAATACTGTTCGTGGGGTCGACAACCTCACGGTTTCGCCGCTGAACATCGCCCATTATCCCGAGTTTCGAGACGCCTTTGCGCAGGTCAAATGGGCCGCGGCATTGGCTAATCGCGACAACGAAGTCATCACCAACCAGCAATGTGAAGCCATCGTTGCAGCTTGCAAGGAAGTCATCGAGGGGCGATTCGACGCCTCATTTGTGGTCGACCTTATGGAAGGTTCGGGTGGCACGTCGACCAATATGAATTTCAACGAGGTCATCGCGAATCGCGCCCAGCAGATCCTGGGTCACGCTGCTGGGTCTTACGAGGTCGTTCATCCGAATGACCATGTCAACGGCTCCCAATCGACGAACGATGCGTATCCTGCCGCCTTGAAGATTGCCACGTATGCGATGCTCGGGCCGCTTATCAGGGCGGCTACGCAACTCGCGGTACTTTTCAACAGCAAGGCCACGGAGTTCGCGGACGTTTTACATCTGGGCCGGACCTGCCTGCAGGATGCCCAGCCGATGCGTCTCGGGCAGCTCTTTGGCGGCTACGCATCCCTGACAGAACGCCTGGCAGAAGAGCTTGCCGCGGTGCGTGAAAAGCTTCGCACGCTTCCGCTAGGCGGTACGGCTATCGGGACTGGCTTCGGTGCTCCAGCAGGTTATCGCGCGGCGGTGTACGCGCATCTCCAGAGCGTGACCGGCGTCGACTATCGGGCGCCGGCAAATCCATTCGACGCCATGCAGAACATGGATGTGTTCTCGCGCGTCTCAGCCGAACTTCGCACTTGCGCGGTGTCGCTCGCAAAGATCGCTTCCGACCTGACCGTGCTGTCATCCGGTCCTGTCGGCGGCCTTGCGGAACTGAAACTGCCGGAGGCACAGGCTGGCTCGTCGATCATGCCGGGCAAGGTCAATCCCGTCCTGCCGATGGCGATGATCCAGTTGAGCTTCGCGGTCGTTGGAAACGACGTCGCCGTTGCTCAGGCGGTTCAGTACGGCGAACTGGAAATCAATCATTTCGAGCCCGTTGTTGCTTCTCGCGTTTTCGACAGTATCGCGTTGCTGACCAACGGCATTCAGCGCTTTGGCGAAAAGTGTGTGAAGGGCATCGAGGCTGACGTGGCACGCAACGAGAAGCATCTGATGGAGTCGATGGCTGTCGCGACAGCGCTTGTTCCCAGGATTGGCTATGCTCGCGTTAGCAAGCTCGCACGGCAATCGGTGGCCGAGGGTCGCTCGATGGTCGCTATTCTGGACGAGTCCGGATTGCTTTCACCGGACGACACGATCGCCGCTATCCGCAAGGCATCGTATCCTGTGTTTGATGCCTGACCCAATGGTGTATGGAAAACCGGCTCTGAAATGGTTCTGGGGCCGGTATGTTTCTGGAACAACGCGAACGACAGCATGCCAGGAAAAGACGAAGTATTGAAGCTTCTTGAAGATCGGGAGATTCCATTTTCTTGCGAGGAACACGACTCGGTACACAACATGGCAGAGTCCGCAATGTTGACACTTTCAGTCGTAGGGGCTCGCTGCAAGAACCTGCTCCTGCAGGACAAGAAGGGGCACTACTTTCTGATCGTAACAACCGCCACCAAGTCGCTAGATCTGGCTGGTATCGCTGAAACAATCGACAGCAAACGCCTGTCGTTTGCGTCTGCGGATACGCTCTTCGAGTTACTGGGTATACGTACGGGCGCGTTGAGCCCACTTGCGCTGGTCAATGACGAAGCCAAACGGGTGCGACTTGTCATTGATGCCGAATTGACCGAAGAAGAAATCTTTCTGTTTCACCCACTCGAGAACAATGCGAGCGTATCGCTTTCCAGAGGCGCTCTGGACGCCTTTCTTCGCAGCATCGAACATCCAGCAGACTGGCTACCTCTCGCGGCAAGAAAATCAGATTGAAGCCAACGGGGCGTAGCCCGGATGCCGTCGCTTACTTCGGGCGACTGGCTTCAGCAACACGAACGTCACATACTTCGAAAGTGGCCGGTCGTCTAACGAAACGCGCGCATCTGCGAGTGCATCAGCTGGAGTAGCCGGTTCGAGGCGACGGACAGCTTCCGGCCGACGCGCGTCACAAGCTGCGCCTCCGCGTTGATAAGCAGCGGATGATCAATCGGAATCGCGAAGAGTTCCCCCGCGTCCAGTTCAGTCGAGACGGAAAACGCCGGCAAACATGCAATGCCCAGCCCCGATTTGACGAACTGCTTGAGGATGGATATCGAGTTGGTCGTGACGATGGGATCCAGGCGTATCTTTTCGGCAAACTCGACGGCCTCAAGCATCTGCCTGGTACCGAAGGAGGGATGCGCCGCCGCCAGCGGAAAGGACGCCAGCTCTCGCACTGTCATGGCTTTTTCACGTTGCGCGCGAGGAAAGCCCGGGCCGACGATCGCCATCAGTGGCTGCATGCGCGACGCCCGGCAGACGATCTTGGGTTCGGGCGGCGGGTTATAAACGAGCCCGATATCACCCTCGTCCTCGGTAATCTTGCGCATGACCTCGTTCGTTCCGGCGAGGTCGAGATTGACCTTGATTCCCGGATACTGTTTGCAAAACTGCTGCATCGGGCCCGACAGCATGTCGGATACGAATCCCTCGCCAAGCACAACGTTGACGTGCCCCGTGCGCAAGCCGCGCAGTTCCTGCAAGCGGCTGATGAGGTCGTCCTTGTGCGCCATCTGCTCGCGGTAGTACTCGATGACGTACTCTCCCGCCTCCGTAGGTTTCACCCCGCGGGCGTGCCGCTCGACCAGCGCGGCATCGAGTTCACGCTCCAGTAACCCTATCTGCCTGCTCACGGCCGAGGGCGCGACGTTTAGCCAGTCTGCCGCTGCGCGAATGCTGCCGAATCGTACGGCTTCGTAGAAATAGACAATCCTGCTCTCCGTCAGACTCTCTGCCATGAGACCTCACCGTTCGAATTATTAGAACACTTCGCAAATTGGCGTTTATTGATTATAGGTTTTCGAAAGTCCAGTATGGAAGCCATGCAGTCGGAAACGTGGAACAGCAGCCACGGTACGAACTGCGAAATCAAGAGACCTGGAGCTAGAAACATGAAGACGGTTGGTGTAATCGGTCTGGGCAACATGGGGCGCGGGATGGCGCTCTCGCTCAAGCGCGGCGGTTTCAACGTGCTCGGCTATGACGCCGCGCCCGGCGTTGCAGACAAACTGCAGGAAGAAGGCGTTCAGGCGCGCGCTTCGATCGCTGATATCGCGCGTGATTCCGACGTGCTGATTCTTTCGCTGCCGACTTCCGATATCGTCGAGCAGGTCGTGCTCGGTGAAGGCGGCGTTGCCGCCAGTGCAAAGCCGGGCCTGATCGTCGTGGACACGACGACGGCGGAGCCGGGCAGCACGCGCAAGGTTGCAGCCGCTCTCGCCGAATGCAAGGTGGGCTTCGTCGATGGTCCCGTCAGCGGCGGCCCCAAGGGTGCAGCGACCGCCACGATGACGATGGTTCTGGGTGGCGCAGACGAAGACGTCGCAGCCGTTGAGCCCATCCTCGCCGTGATGAGCGCGAAGCGCGTCCACGTCGGCCCCGTCGGTGCGGGTCATGTCACCAAGATCATCAACAACATGTTGACGGGTGTTCATCTTCTGGCCGCGAGCGAAGCCGTTCGGGCCGCCGAAGCGAACGGCGTCGACCCGCAAAAGCTCGTCGAGGCACTCAACGGCGGCTCGGGTAAGAACAGCGCAACGCTGACGAACTACCCGACGTGGATTTTCAACGGCAAGTTCGACTCGGGATTCACGATGAAACTCATGAGAAAGGACGTGCGCCTTGCGATGGCGCTGCTCGAGAGCGCACACGCTACCGCGCCGATTGCCAAAGAAGCCGGCCGTCTGTGGGCTGCGAGTGCGGACACCATCGGCGATGCAGAAGACTTCAACCGCATCGTCCAGTTCGTCGACAAACAGTAATCGCCAGATATCCGGAGCACATTTCAGATGAGCAAGAACGCAGAAGACCTTCTCGTGGCGTTTCAGCACTTCTTCCCGAATGCAAAGACCATCGGTTCGTATGTCGGCGGCGAACTGGTTGAAGGCGCGGGTGAAACGATTCAACTCTTCGACGCCGCTACGGGCGACGAGAGCATCGCGTATAAAGACGGCGGCGCGGCCGTCGTCGAACAGGCCGCCGCCGCAGCCGTGCGCGCGCAGAAACAGTGGTGGGCGCTCACGCATGCGGCACGCGGCCGTGTGATGTTCGAGATCGCCCGCGAAGTGCGCGCGGAAGCGGAAGCTATCGCGAGGCTCGAATCGCTCGGCTCGGGCAAGCCGATTCGTGATTGCCGCGGTGAAGTCGCGAAGGTCGCCGAGATGTTCGAGTACTACGGCGGCTGGGCCGACAAGTTCTACGGCGAAGTGATTCCCGTGCCGACCTCGCATCTGAACTACACGCGCCGCGAGCCGGCTGGCACCGTGCTGCAAATCACGCCGTGGAATGCGCCCGTGTTCACATGCGGCTGGCAGGTCGCGCCCGCTATTTCGATGGGTAACGCGGTGCTGCTCAAGCCGTCCGAACTCACGCCTACCAGTTCTATCGTCATCGGTCTGCTGTGCGAGCGCGCGGGTGCGCCGAAGGGCCTCGTGAACGTGCTGGCGGGTCTCGGACAGACCGTCGCGCAGTCGGCCATCGCGCACAAGGCCATCAAGAAAGTGGTGTTCGTCGGCTCGCCGGCGACGGGTGCGCGGATCGCCGAAGCGGCTGCGAAGCGCGTGCTGCCGTGTGTGCTCGAGCTGGGTGGCAAGTCAGCCAACATCATCTTCGGCGACGCCGACCTGAAGCGCGCGGCACTGACCGCGCAGGCGGCGATCTTCGCCGGTGCTGGCCAGAGCTGCGTGGCGGGTTCGCGCCTGCTCGTGCAGCGCAACGTTTATGACGAGTTCGTCGCGATGGTCGCCACGGGCGCGAAGAAAATCAAGGTTGGCGAGCCGCTCGACGACAGGACGGAAGTGGGTCCGATCAACAACCGCAGGCAGTACGAGCACGTCATGTCGATGATCGACAAGGGCGTGGCGGCGGGTGCAACGCTCGCATCGGGTTCGCAGGAACGCTCGAACGCGGGCTACTTTGTTTCGCCGACAGTGCTTGCGAACGTCACCAACGACATGGCAGTCGCGCGTGAAGAAATCTTCGGGCCGGTGGTGGCAGCGATTCCGTTCGATACGGAAGACGAAGCCATCGCAATGGCCAACGATACCGAGTTCGGCCTCGCCGGCGCAGTGTGGACCACCGACGTCGCGCGCTCGCATCGCGTGGCAGCGCAGGTCAACGCCGGCACTTTCTGGGTGAATGGCTACAAGACCATCAACGTGGCGTCGCCGTTCGGCGGCTTCGGTTTGAGCGGTTACGGTCGTTCGAGCGGTGTCGAAGCGCTCTATGAATACACGCAGACGAAGAGCGTCTGGGTCGAAACCGCGAAGGAACCGCCCACGGCCTTCGGCTACCTTTAATCGGCAAGGTATCCTCCCCGCTCTATCGGGGAGGATCGTCAATCTGGGGAGACCTGACCAATGAATAGCATAACAATGCACTCATCCGGCGGCCAAGGCGTGCGCACGGCCAAGCTACTTGTCTTCGCTGCGGGCGTGATTCTGCTTGCCGAACTGATCGGATCGTTCACGTTCAAGATTGGCCCGGGCAAGGTGGTTCTCTTGCCGATGATCTGGGCGCTTCTGCTCGGTGCGGCAATCGGCGTGGCCAGTGCGCGATCGAACAGCGCCGCGCGCCTCGACGTGAAAACGCAGTTTTACGCTGCGGCCATCCTGCAGCCTGCGTTGCTGCTCTTCATTGCAAAGCTCGGGTTGATGATTGGCAGTGCGTTACCCAAGCTCGCGTCCGCAGGCTGGGCGCTTGCCTTCCAGGAGTTGGGGCATTTTGTCGGCACGATCCTGCTTGGCTTGCCGCTCGCACTGCTGCTCGGGATCAAGCGCGAAGCCATCGGCGCCACCTTCTCGGTCGGCCGTGAGCCGAGTCTCGCCATCATCGGCGAGAAGTACGGGATGGACTCGGCCGAGGGGCGTGGCGTGCTGGCGGAGTACCTCACCGGAACCATCTTCGGCGCGGTCTTTATCGCCATCTTCGCGGGCTTCGTCGCAAGTCTGAATATCTTCGACCCGCTCGCACTCGCGATGGGTTCGGGCGTCGGTTCGGGCAGCATGATGGCGGCGGCGTCGGGCGCTATCGCCGCGCAGCAGACGCCCGAGGTGGCCAAGTCGGTGCTTACTTTTGCGGCTGCGAGCAATCTGATCACGACGACGGTGGGCACGTACTTCACGTTGTTCATTTCGCTGCCTATGGCATTGTTCGGCTACCGCATTCTCGAACCGCTGATTGGCCGCACGACCAGCGCATCGAACGCGTCCGAAGCGGCAGAAGCCAGCCGGCCACAACTCGGCGACGTGCAGACGGAAGCGCCGCATCTCAGCTATGGCGGCAAAGTGCTGGCATGGGTCGTCACCGCCGTGTTCGCACTGGTATGCGACTGGATGGCGCACGGAACGACGCCGCTGGCGGGACTGCCTGGGATGTTGATCATGCTGCTTGCTGTCGTTGTCGGCGACGCGCTTTCCACGCTGACTGGCCGCAAGATCCCCGCGGTTTGCTGGGTCTCGTTTGCAGCGATGTACGCGACGTCTCCCTGGTGCCCCTGGGGCGCACAGCTGGCCGATCTGAGCGCGCGGAACGATTTTCTTGGCGTGACCACGCCGATGCTGGCCTTCGCCGGCCTCTCGATTGCGAAAGACTTGCCCGCTTTCCGCCGGTTGGGGTGGCGCATCGTGCTCGTCTCGTTCGTTGCCAATGCAGGCACGTTCCTCGGTGCGACCGTCGTCGCGCAACTGTTCCACATCTAAGCGGCCGGAACCGCCTGCGGGAACGCGGCGGTCCGGCACACACTAGCTATGCGATCTGACATCGACGTCGATTGCCAGAAGGAATATCTGATCAAGTGAATATGAAGGCTATTGCCGAAATCCAGGCATTCTCAGAGGAGATGACTGCAGTCCGTCGTGACATCCATGCGCACCCGGAGCTGGGATACAACGTGAACAGGACGGCAGATCTCGTCGCCAGCAAGCTGGAGGAATGGGGCTTGCCGGTTGTTCGCGGAGTTGGCAAAACCGGCCTCGTTGCGAGCCTGAAGCGTGGCAACAGCACTCGCGCAATCGGACTTCGCGCGGACATGGACGCGTTGCCGATGCAGGAAGCGAACGTATTCGCGCATCGGTCCACCGTGCAGGGCGCAATGCACGCATGCGGGCACGACGGTCACACGACCATGCTGCTTGGGGCAGCAAGATATCTCGCGAAGTCGGGCGATTTCGACGGCTCCGTGCATTTCATTTTCCAGCCCGCCGAGGAAGAGGGTGCCGGCGCGCAGGCGATGATCGACGATGGTCTGTTCGAGCGTTTTCCTGTCGATGCTGTTTTCGGTGTACACAACTGGCCAGGCATTCCCGAGGGACACTTCGGCGTGCGGTCCGGCCCGATCATGGCATCGACGAGTCTCTTCAGGGTTACGGTGACGGGCGCGGGATGTCATGGCGCGATGCCGCACCTTGGCGCAGATCCGGTGTTTGCGGTGGCGCAGATCGTCAGCGCATTGCAGAGCATCCTGACGCGCAACAAGAATCCTGTCGATGCTGCCGCCTTGTCGGTGACGCAGATTCACGCGGGTGAAGCGCAAAACGTCGTACCCACCGACGCCTGGCTGGGCGGCACGGTGCGCACGTTTTCGGAAGAGACGCTCGACCTCATTGAAAGTCGCATGCGTGCCATCGTCTCGTCGATTGCGTTGGGGCTTGGCTGTCGCAGTGAGATCGAGTTCAGCCGGAACTATCCGCCGACCATCAACGACCCTGAACAAACGGCGCTGGCGGTCCAAGTCATGCGTGAAGTAGTCGGTGATCAGGCTGTCGACGCGGCGATTCAGCCCACGATGGCTGCCGAAGACTTCTCGTTCATGTTGCGTGCCAAACCGGGTTGCTACGCGTTCATCGGTAATGGCGGTGGCGACCATCGCATCGTGGGACATGGAGCAGGGCCGTGCCTGTTGCACAACGCGAGTTATGACTTCAACGACCGCTTGCTTCCCGTGGGGTCGACGTACTTCGCGCGACTCGTGGAGCGGTTTTTGAAGCGCGCCTGAGCCAGTGCAATAGCAGGCGATAAAGGCTCTGAACGCAGAGCCTCGCCTCGCTATGTCCGACGCATCTCAGTCGGACCTGAACGAGTCGATCGCGCGCTCCAGGCGTGCCAACCCTTCGTCAAGACATTCGTACGGAATGTTGAGCGCCGGGGCGAATCGCAGGACGTTCGGACCTGCATTCAGAATCATGACGCCGTGTTCGAGCGCGGCCGTCATGATGTCTTTCGAGCGTGCGTGATACGCGTCGCTCAACTCTGCGCCGATCAGCAAGCCTGCACCCCGCAGTTCGCGGAACACGCCGGTGCGGGAATTGATCGAGCGCAGGCTCGCAAAGATGTGCGCGCTACGCTCGCGCACGCCGTCGAGAACGTGTGGGGTGTTGATGAGTTCGACAACGCGGTCCGCAACGGCGGTCGCCAACGGATTTCCGCCGTACGTCGAGCCGTGTGTTCCAACGGAAAAGTGTTTGCCGATTTCCGCGGTGGTCAGCACCGCGCCGATCGGGAAACCGTTGCCGAGGGCTTTGGCTGCCGTGAGGATATCCGGCGTCACACCGGCGTCCATGTACGCGAAGAGCGAACCGGTGCGGCCGATGCCGGTCTGCACTTCGTCGAAGATGAGAAGCGCGTTGTGCCTGGTGCAGGCATCGCGCAGGCATCGCAGGAAGTCGGCCGTTGCCGGAATAACGCCACCTTCGCCCTGGACCGGCTCCACGATCACCGCGCAGGTCCGATCGTCAATCGCGGCCAACGCTGCGTCGATATCGTTGAATCGGATATGCGAGATGTCGCCCGGCAGCGGGCCGAATCCGTCCGAGTATTTCTGCTGGCCGCCGACGCTGACGGTAAACAGCGTGCGCCCGTGGAACGATTGCTCGAAGGAAATAATCCTGGTCTTCCTCGCCTCGGTTCCAAACCGGTCGATCGCCACGCGTCGGGCAAGCTTGAGCGCAGCCTCGTTTGCCTCTGCGCCGGAATTTGCGAAAAAGGCGTTTTCCGCGAAAGTCGCCTCGGTCAGGCGCAATGCAAGTTTGAGTGCGGGGATGTTCGTGAAGACGTTGCTCACATGCCATAGCTGCTCAGCCTGTCTGGTGAGCGTTTCGACCAGCGCGGGATGCGCATGACCCAGCGCGCAAACGGCGATACCGCTCGTCAGGTCCACGTAGTCCCGGCCCTCTTCGTCCCAGACGCGAGAGCCTTGCGCGCGCACGGGTATCACAGGTGCGGGCGCATAGACGGGGGCCATGACAGTATCGAACGTGTTGCGTGATGGATGTGGTGTAGTCACTGGAGGGTTTCGCTGCAACTGGATAGAGGAGTCGCGGAACAAGGGAGGCGTCGCAGGGGAGGCGGCTGACCCAGGCGTTCGACTGGTGTAGCAAGAGTGTGCCGCTATCCGGCCTGCTTGTGGCTAACTCAAAGTTGGAAACTTGTTCGAAAAAAGCGAACGCAGTGCGGGGCGGCACGCGGTCTTTACCCGGGCGAGCGCAAGCCCAGAATGGCTGCGTTATTCGGCCCTTGCCTCTCCGGCCGTGTACACAGCTACAGCGGGTCGATCAGTGCCCGACGGCATCGGGCACGAGTCGGCCACGAAGAGCCATTCGTTCCTACCGTTGCTCGGACGCTCAGAGGTCTGCTCCGCACCAAAAGCGGCCACTCCAATCCGCGACGATGAACGCTCACGTCTGCGACGATCATTTGACGTACTGGGTTCCCGCGGGATGCTTGATGCTTAGGCGTTGCCTAGCAGGCTGTTGAAATACCCATCGATCGGCCTGAATCCGATCGATGGGTATTTCAACGGCCTGTTAATCAGCTCACGCACAGGCGCTGACGGTTTGGCCAAAGCTGAAAAGCTCTCCACGTTCAATGCTCGATCTGAGACGGCCGCAAAGTCGTTCACTTTCGGCAATGCTTGGCGCCACGGGCAGCATTGCATCATTCCGGTCGAGGCCGTGTATGAACCGGACTGGCGCAGCGGAAGTGCCGTGGCTACACGCTTTTCCCACGTAGACGGCGTGCCGCTGGGCATCGCAGGTCTGTGAGACAGATACAGAGATACAGCGGGCCAGTTGCATGAGAGCTACACAATGCTGACGATCAATGCAGATCAGCACTCTCTTTTTCAAAACTATCACCGCCCTGGCGAAGAAAAGCGCATGGTCGTGTTCTGCGTGCCGGCGCTTATGGCGACTGGCTGGCCGCCGGCGCAGACGACACCCGAGACTTTCTACGCCCCTAACCGGAGTTCGTGGGCGGCCGCTCCGGTCCGCCGACAGGTGCGCTACGGCGCCCCACATACGAGCGCCGTAGCGATGCTGCCGATCAGCTAACCTCGAGCTGGGGCATGACGACAGCCGTGTCGGTCGGACCTGGAAGTTAGAGCCCTTCGGGCCACGACTCCACGATGAATGTGGTGCTCGTGGCCGCGGCCTGACGCATTGCCTTGAGGGGTGCGTACTCAGGGGATTTGTACCAAGCTTGCGCATCTTCGACGGTCGGGAACTCGAGGACAACGCTGGAGTCCACGGGGCCATTTTCCAGCGCAGCGCTGATGACAGGCCCGGCAAAGAATTTCACGCCCTGACTCTTAACGACCGGGATCGCTTCATCGCGATATTTCTGGAGCAATGCTTTGTCGTGAGCACTATGCACGACGAAGATCAGATAGGCACTCATAGTTTACCTCTGTTATTAAGTGAAATTTCTCAACGAGGCACACACTGCCTGGTCGAGCGAACCATCACCGGCTTTCGCGCCAGAAAAGGGCGCGTTCCAGTGAGCTAACTCTAGGCGGCATGCTTCATCGGCACTGTTGCCGTTTCCGTCACGCTGCCATGCCCATTACGCGGGCAGCTTGAAGGCGAGCAGATCCGCCATTTCGATGACCGGATCGCGAACGAAGAGATCCTTGGCGGAGGCCATCAGAGCCGCGGCGGCTTGACCGGTCAGGTGACCATCGCGGCCGGCTTCGTCGTCGAACGCGTCGAAAATGGCAAACGTCGACTTGCCGGTGCGGATCGCGAACCAGGTGACGGTGAACGCCTCCTTTTCCACGAGCCCCTTAGCGCCAGCCAGGAATTCGGCGACGGCCTCTTCCTTACCCGGCTTGGCTTCCATCGTCGCGAGGATTGCGAGCTTGATCATGATTTTCCTTTCGTCCCATATGCGGGAATGTGTGTAAGAAGCCTGTACTTTAGAGAGCTTGGTCGCTCACAATAAGTGGCAAATTTGCCTTTTTGGATATAATTCCTGCCATGGACATCCATGTTATTGCTATCAACGGCGTCGCGGACTTCGGCCTCTCGGCAATCGTGGACACGTTGAACTACGCAAACCAGCTCGCCCCAATGCTGGACCCTTCACCTGCGCCTCTGAACGTCACAATGGTTGGCGTCCGACGACGCGTTCGAACCGCCAATGGACTCATCGTTCCAGTGCAGTCCATCGACCGGCAGTCTCGGCCGGACGCGATCGTCACGCCTGCCCTTGGACCGGTGACGCCTGATGCCATTGAGGCCGCACTCGAGCAGCCAGAGCTATGCGACATCAAGGCAGCGATGGTCGCCAAGTCCAACGACGAGGTGTGGATCGGCGCCGCCTGCACGGCGACCTTACTGCTCGCAGAGACGGGACTTCTGAACGGACACACGGCAACAACATCGTGGTGGCTTGCGCCGCTGTTTCGCCGTCGGTATCCGCAGGTGTCGCTTGACGACTCACGCATGCTCATCGTCTCAGCGCCGTTCGTCACAGCCGGAGCAGCCCTGGCACACGTCGACCTGGCGCTTGGGCTCGTGAGGCGTCGAAGCCCCGCACTTGCAGCGCTCACGGCTCGCTACCTGCTGGTCGATTCGCGCGCATCGCAGGCCGCTTACGCCATCCCCGATCACCTGGCGCACGCCGACCCTTTGGTCGAGCGCTTCGAGGGATGGGCGCGTCGCAATCTTTCGAAGGGCTTTAATCTCGCCGACGCTGCGGCTGCGGTCGGAACGAGCGAGCGCACCCTGGCGCGGCGCATGCAGAGCACGCTCGGCAAGACGCCCCTCGGGTTCTTCCAGGACCTACGCGTCGAGCACGCGGTGCATCTGCTCCAGACGAGTCACGAAAGCGTCGATCGGGTGGCCGAGCAAGTGGGCTACGCCGACGGTGTGACTCTGCGAGGGCTACTTCGTCGCAAGCTTGGACGGAGCGTGCGCGATCTGCGTGCGACGCTCTAACCTGGTCGGAGAGGCCGCGACGGTCAGATGCGTCGCGGCAAGATCATCGCGATGCGTGACACCCAGGCCACGGTGCTCGAGCAAGGCACCAAACGAACATGGAAGCTACCGTGTCTGGCCATGCAGGGCTACACCGAGGTCGAGCGCCGAACGGAGCAAGCGCCTTAGCACGCCGTTGAAATACCCCCGCCGATCCGTCACGACATAGCCATCCGATCCAGAGACACGAAGAGCTCATGCGAGGCACCCACAGCTACACGAATCCCTGTTCAGCACCGTGAGACTGGAGGAGTTCGTACCGCAGACTCATCTGCTGCGCCCGATCCGGACGTGGATGAACAACGCGCTGTCGAAGATGGATACGAAGTTCTCGGCCATGTACGAAGCGGACATCAAAGGCGGCCGTCCGAGCATTGCGCCGGAGAAACTGATGCGGGCAATGCTGCTTCAAGTGCTGTACAGCATCCGCAGTGAGCGATAACGGGTCGAGCAGATTTCGTACAACCTGCTGTTTCGCTGGTTCGTCGGCCTGTCGATTGAGGACGCGGTGTGGAATCACTCGATGTTCAGCAAGAACCGGGATCGGCTGATCGAATTCGATGCGGTGACCGACCTGTTCAACGCGACAGTGGAAACGGCACATAAACGCGGCTTGCTGTCGGGCGAGCATTTCAGCGTCGACTGCACCATGATTCATGCGTGGGCTAGCCACAAGAGTATCCGCCGGAAGGATGGCGGGGACGCCGATCGCCCGCCGGGCAACTGGCATGGCGAATCGCGCAGCAACGAAACGCATGAGTCGATGAGTGACGGAGAAGGTCGGCTCTACCGCAAGAGCCATGCCGCGCCAGCCTTGCCGAGTTATCTGGGCCATGTGCTGACGGACAACCGGCATGGGTCGGTGGTGAACGTTCAGGCCAGCGAAGCGAATGGCCGGGCGGAACGCGAAGTGGCGGCGGACATGCTACGGGATGTATCGGGTTCGGGCGTGCGGATTACGGTGGGTGCGGACAAGGCGTACGACACACGTGGATTTGTGAAGGCTTGCCGTGAATACAATGTAACGCCGCACTTCGCACGTAATACCAGGCGAACGGGCGGAAGTGCCATCGACGGCCGGACAACGTGACACCCCGGCTATGCGCTGAGCCAGCGCAAACGAAATGCATTGAACAGTGTTTCGGCTGGGGTAAGCAGATCGGGCCAATTCGACAGGTGATGGGGCGGGGGCTGGAGAAAGTCGATCAGTTGCTCACACTGACGATGGCAGCCTACAACCTGACGCGACTGCGAACGTTGAGATTTGCGCGTCCAGAGGGCGCGTAATGCAAGAAATCGGTCGGGAAATGCGCTCGTCGGACGGATGCCAGCGCTGAATCCGGCGCCACGCAACAAAATCTCGGTGTCGTTGCGCGAATTCATGTCATCTGCGAGATCGGCCTGAATCCGATCGATGGGTATTTCAACGGCCTGCCAGGCGCGATTCGGCAATCCGCTTCAGCTCATCGGGAGTTGAAGCAGATTCAGCCAGCTGCTTGAGCAAATCAGCGGCTCTGTTTTCGTCTTTTGGTCCACCGTCGCCAAGCGTCAAACTCGTCGCGAGGTTAAGTATTGACCGGGGCATCCCTCGCGCCGCCAAAGCCTCGAGGAGGTGACGGGCCACTTCCGGCTCTCGGGTTCGGTTGCCGCTTAGCAACTCATCAGCAAGCGATTCTACAAACCTCAACGAGCTCTCATTTTTCGTTCCGTGTATGCCAGCGATGAGCGCTAGTTCGAAGTGGCCAACGGGATCGTGGGCGGCGTGTGCCAGCGTGCTCAGCGCGTCCTGGAAATTCAGATCAGCCTTTGAGCCTGCGAACGGCGTTTGTGTCTGGTCCCCGTACTCTTCTTGCGCATGGGCGGCCGATGGTCGCCACCATCGGACAAAGTCGTCCGCGGATTCACCGTGAAGATCAACTGACGATGCGGCCAGTTGCGACGCCTGATATACGCGCCTCTCGGTTACTGTCGCGCCGTCACATGCCTCATCGAGCGCGGAGGCTGCTTTGGTGCCCAGCTTGCTGTGGAGGTCGGCCCAGTCTTTATAGCCGAAGACCTCGGAGGTCACCTGTCGCGCCTGGGATTCCTTTAGCGAAAGGCGGTATTTGAGCCGATCGGCGGCCCGTGTCGGGATCGATGTGCTCTGAAAGTAGATACGCATGCCTTCTCCTAATCTCAGGGTGAGCAGAAACGGGAAACGGGGTCACATATTTTCCCGAACTCGGACCTGAAGTGACGAGCCGGCAGGTCCACCCAAGAGGCTCCGTGTGCTGCGGGGCAACCTTAATGTGGCTAATCACGGACCGGCCATGATAGTTGTCGCACGGGGGGGCAGTCATAATTGACAATCTACGCTTTTACCTTGGAAGCCGCCAATTCCCTTTCGCAGGCTCGAGCGGCCGGAGAGGGTCGGTTTCGGGCGACCGCGTCGGGCAGTGACCGGCCAATGCGCGTTGTTCGACGCTCCGCCATCTGGTTTCGGCCGCATCCCTATGCGGTCGCTCACGGATCGGCGCCGGCCAAATCAAAGCAGATGGCCCTCCGCGATTCCGGGGGCGAGATCACCGCGAGCGGATCTGACAAATTCACTCACTCGGCACTGGGAAAACGCCGCCGACGCGACAGGCGTCGCTTATCGTGGCTATGCGACAGACCATCTGCGGATAGCGAAGGGATTGAGCAGGCGAGTGCAGCACGGCGAGTTCGCCGGATCCCCGTCCCGACTCTGCTACAAGCATTCCTGCGCTTGCTCAGGTAACGCGCACGAACTCTGCTTCGGCGAAGAACCACGCCGCCATCGTCCGTGCTAGTTCGAGCACGACCTCGGCGTCGGTCCGGCCGGAGGACGCGCGCACGTGGAACGAATGATCTGCGTCGTCCACTACATGCAGCGTAGCGCGTGGCCCCAGCGTCTCGACGACGGACCTCAGCAGGTGAAGCTCGGCCAGCTTGTCGCGCGTGCCCTGGAGGAAGAGAATCGGCACCGTGACCTCCGCCAGGTGCCGTGCCCGCTCCACGCCGGGCGCGCCCGCCGGGTGCAGCGGGAACGCGACGAAAGCGAGGCCACGCACGCCGTCGAGCGGGGAGATGGCTTGGGCCTGGGACGTCATGCGGCCGCCGAACGACCTGCCGCCCGCGAAGAGCGGCAGGGCTGGCAGCCGCCGGCGAGCCTCTGCGACGGCTGCCTGCACGGCAGCATGTGCCACGGCCGGCGAGTCCACCCGCTTGGAGCCCCGCTCCATGTACGGAAACTGGTAGCGCAAGGTGGCGACATTGGCCGCCGCAAGCGCGTCGGCCAATGACGACATGCCGGCGTGCTGCATGCCCGCCCCGGCACCGTGCGCGAAGACATATAGGGCTCGCGCGTCCTCCGGCACTCGGAGGAGCGCAGAGACCTTAGAGCCATCGGGCAGTGCCAGGGAAAGCGATTCTGGGTCGTCCATCATCTTCAGGTCGTGTCGTTACGGCCTTTGCGCCGATTCTGCATCAATGAGGCATCGGGGAGCGCTTGTGGCGGCCTCCGGCAAGGCATTGCGCAGGTGGAGTTTGCCGGCCGATCCATGGAGCGCGCCCATCGTGAACGGCGCCGCAGTCGCGATGTGTCGGTTGACGACCGCAAGCCGGACCGCAACGTGATCCGCGCTTTGAGACATTTGCGTAATAGCACGCCTGCATCATTGTCAGCGAGCTGTTACGACACTGCAATCAGCGTCAAAGGAAGTTCTCGAAGGGCAGTTCATTTATCTGGCTCTCTGGAAGAGCATGTCCGGCTGTAAAAAGTTCTGGGTTCGGCCAGAAGCCGCCGTTGGCCGCCATGTCGACTTAAGACAGTTAAATATCCGGTCAAGCCTGAATGCCGACACTTCTTCATAGTCGTTTCGAGGGATTGTGATCGACATCGCCGGTTGTCGCGTGAAGTGAGCGTAACGAAGCAGGGCGAGGTGGCCAGCAGTTTGGCGGTAGAGGCTGCATTTCTAGCATTCTCGCGGGCATCTATATCTTCTTATCGCGTTACGCGCGGGGCACCCTCCCATCGCTAGAGCCCCCGAAAAGCGCGCATCAAACAAAAACCCGGATAGCGCCGAAACTTTTCCGATCCATGAACTTTAACGTTTATCTGTCGGGTCCTATCCTGCGACCGGGCCTCGGGCTATTGGACCAAAGGCCAATACCGAAACTGGCATGCGCTTATTAAGCTAACACAGCAGAAAACCGTCGTCGGCAGCGCGTACGGAGCGGTGTAGCCCAAAGGCGCGATCTTGGGAAGGTGGCGAGCGCTCGGCTCGCCAGCCGCTACCTGTCGGGAGGATTAATCGCAGGAGCAAGTGTTGTTCCTGTTGCTTCGTTGACTTCACTGGTTGTGCATAGCAACCATATACGAAGAGTGGAGGTAGAGATGTCTGAACCGAAAGAACCTGCAGATCCCGGTGCGCGCAGAACATTTCTGAAAAATGTGGCAGTTGCAGGAGCCGCAACCGGATTGTCGGGCGTCGTTGGGGAAACGTTAGCGCAAACCGCCGCTGTCCGGACGACCAGTGCGGCCAGCAAACCCGCGACGCGAGCAACGCTTGATATTAACCGGCAATATGCAGAGTTTCTTTCGTTCGCCGACGCGCAGGATTTCGAGGATGCCAGCCGTGGGTTGGTCGCGACGCTGCCCGAGCCCGTCATCATCAAGGGGACGGGTGACTATCCCGCGTGGAACCTGCAGCAGTTCGCTTTCATTAGCGGGGGCCCGGAAAACAACTCGCCGCCCACGGTCAATCCGAGCCTCTGGCGTAATGCCAAGCTCAACATGCACCACGGACTCTTCCAGGTGGTGGATGGCATCTGGCAGGTACGCGGTTACGACCTGTCCGTGATGAGCATTATTCGAGGCAATCAGGGCTACATCGTCGTTGACCCGTTCGTTACGGCAGAGGTCGCATCGACGGTGTGGAAGGAACTGGTCGTTCCTCATCTGGGCGACAAGCCCATCACGCACGTCATCTATACGCATAGTCACGTCGACCATTACGGTGGCGTGCGCGGCATTGTCAGCGAAGACGATGTGAAGGCTGGCAAGGTAAAAATCGTGGCACCGGTCGGATTCACTGAGGCTGCGGTGGGTGAGAACATCATCGCCGGCAATGCGATGGGACGGCGGGCAAGCTATATGTACGGGTCGCTCCTGCCGCGTAGCCCCACAGGCGGCATCGACGGCGGATTGGGCAAGACAACCTCGGTCGGCACCATTTCCATGATCACGCCGACGACATTCGCCGAAAAGACCGGACAGACCATGACACTCGACGGCGTCGACATCACCGTGCTGATGGCGCCAGAGTCGGAGGCACCGTCCGAGTTCATGTTTTATCTGCCGAAGTTCAAGGCTTTCTGCGCGGCGGAAGACGCGACGCATACGTTACACAATTTATATACGTTGCGCGGCGCCAAGGTACGCGATGCGCTGCTTTGGTCCAAATACCTGCAGGCATCAATCGACATGTTCGGTGGCGATGCGCAGGTATTGTTTGCGTCGCATTACTGGCCGACCTGGGGCAACGATCGCATCGTTTCATTCCTCAGTGCGCAGCGCGACATGTATCGCTATCTGCACGACCAGACCATGCGTCTGGCGAACACCGGCTACACGCCGCGCGAAATCGGCGAGACGATCCGGTTACCGGACAGTCTCGCGAAACACTGGTATTGCAGAAGTTACTACGGCACGGTCTATCACGATGTAGTGGCGCAGTACAACCTGCGTCTCGGCTTCTTCGATGGCGTGCCCGCAAATCTGCATCAGCTGCCACCTGTCGAGAACGGTAAGCGCTACGTGGAATTCATGGGTGGCCCCGCAGCAGTTCTAAGCAAAGCGCAGGCGTATTACGACAAGGGTGAATATCGTTGGGTCGCTGAGGTGGTGAACCATGTCGTATTCAGCAACCCGCAGAATACGGCAGCGAAACAGTTGCTGGCCGATGCCTATGAGCAGCTCGGCTATCAGTCGGAGTCCGCCCCGTGGCGCAATTTCTATCTGACCGGTGCGATGGAACTGCGCGACGGTATAAAGAAGGTGCCTGCTCCGGCGCCTGCAAGTCCCGATACGATTCGCGCCATGCCGCTTGAAATGTTTCTCGACTACCAGGGCATTCGACTGAATGGCGATCGTGCAGCAGGCAAGACCGTGCTTCTCAATCTGACGCTAACTGACACCAAGGAAAATTATGTCGTCGGCGTGGAGAACAGCGCGATTCACTATTCGAAAGGGAAGACAGCCAACAATGCTGACGCGTCAATAACGATGACCCGCGCCGATCTCAACAACGTGATGCTTGGCTCGACTTCAATGCAAAAGCTTGTGATGTCGGGTGGCACAAAGATCGACGGCAATAGCCAGAAGCTCGGCGAGTTCATCTCGTGGCTGGACAACTTCGATTTTTACTTCAACATTGTCACGCCTTGAGGTGTGGAAATGTGCGCAATCTGCAACTTCAAGATCGAGTTCAGCGTTAGTCATCCGCTGGCGCTCAGCGTGGCAGTCGCTACCCGAAACGCGATTGACGCAGGATTGATCGGCGAACTGGACATCGGCGATGGCCCGCTTTCGGCCGCGCGAAAACGCATGTCTGCGGTCGACACCCTGAATCTGCTACAGGCGAAAATCGAAGCCTCACTTACCACAGCGGAACTCCTGGGACTTCCGGACTTCTATGTGCTGCTGATCGAAGACGACACCTGGGGATTCTTTCACCCAACGACGGACGGTTTCGATCCGAATATCGTGCCTGAGATGCCCGACGTAACGACGACTGATGAACTCAAGCGCAGCAACGTCGTCATCACGTCGGAGGCCGCATTGCGTGCCTGGCTGCATGGCGCCTTCGATATCGAGAATGCGCTTCGCGACTCGATCTTTGTGATCGATGCGCCATCCGGCTATCACACGTCCCTGATGCAGATGTTTGTGACGGCAGGGTCAGTTGCTGTTAGCGGTGCCTGATGCTCGATGCGTGGGTAAAAGCGCTGACTTCATGCGGCGCTTGACCGTATTTTGCATCCTCCATGCACCACGCGGCGCGCGAAACGGATCGATGGCTATGAGGAAACGCTGGCTGGCAATCCGGTTGTGGCGCCACCATCATCGCAGATGAGACAAGGCTTCGAGCGGTGGATGTGAAAGGACCGGCGTGCAATTGATGTACTCGATTGGCGACGCGTGGGACAGTCCGCGATCTTGGATCGTCGTGCGAGTGTCCGCAGTACGTCGTGATCGGCCACATTCGCCTCGTTAGGTCGACGGTCCGGTCAGAGTCGATTTCACCCATTGACCAGGAAGATAGTTCCCGTTCGATCTGACTATGTGACCGATGACTGATCTGCATTGTTGAACGGCCGCTGCGCGTTGTTCGTTCAACCTCCGCTTAGGCCAGCGGCTGACTTCGGGCGTCCGCCAGGTTCCGAGGTGGCGCGCAAGCTCGAATGATTGCATCACGCGTTTAAGCGAACGACAGCTATTGTCCGGTTGCACCCGCTCAGCCACGACGCCATAAAACGGCCGCGAACGCACGGCCAATCCGTTCAAACGGCGACGCATCGTGAAACCGGCGAGCGTCAAACCGATTTCCGGCGCAAAGCGCAGGCGCGAGCCTGTGCTTTGCGCGACGTTCCTGATCGTCAAGGCGAGCAAGAACGTAGCCGTGTTTGACGCAGCCCGTCGAAGTCACGCGCTTCGCCTGATCATGCTCGAAGGCGACTCAACGAATTCAGTCAGCGTCGGCGCGGTTTCTCAAACACGATGGTCTCGAACAACTCGTAGTTGGCGGTCGCATTCTGATCCGCGCCCGGCGCGTGGTAGTAGTTCATCGTGATCGACGTGCTGCCATGGCGTTCACCGGGATCGACATCAAACACGGCGATGCCGTAGCCGGTGCCGGTGTCTCTCTGTGCGGACCAGATCGCGTCTTCCACCGCATCGGCGGCGGGCCGGACGAACACGCCCGCCGCTGCGCCCGCGACAGGATGGTTTGGCCTGGTGAAGACCATCGCCTGTGGCAGGCCCGTTCCCGCGTCGGTGCCGTAGACGTCGAGCGGCGCACTGGTGCCGCCACCGCCAAGAATCAGATGCACGGTGCCGCGCGAAGTGTCGACGGGGTCATTCGCGCGGTGCGACGTCAGGACGGGGCGCGGTTGCAGGGTGTCGACGCGATCGCCGGTGGTTGCGTCGCGGCCTGCGTAATGATTGCAGCCGCGCACCGGATGGCTGCGCTCATAGTCGTGGTCGTGGCCGCACAGCACGAGATCAACGCGGTATTGGTCGAACAGCGGCAGCCACGCTTCACGGATGCCCTTGTCCGAGCCATTGCCCGTCTTCGATGAACTGAGCGCGTCCTGATGCATCTGCACGACGATCCAATCGATCCCTTCATCGTGCGAGGCCTCGCGTAGTGTGCGTTCGAGCCAGCGTGTCTGTTCGCCATTGCTGTAGCCCCGCACATAGAACGACGTTCCTGGCTTGATCGGCGGATGACCGGTGCTCGCCGTGGGCACCAGCGCCGACGGTCCTGCGACGAATGCAGCTGCGTCCTGGTACACGACGTCGTCCGCGTCCAGCGAGATGAACAGAACGGAACTCACGCGGAAGCTATACCAGCGGCCCGGAAAGCGCGTGCCGTTGTGCGGTAGCGTATAGCGCGTGAGATACGAATCAAAGCCTTGCGCACCGTTGTTGAATTCGATTTCGTGATTGCCGGGGCACGGCATCCACGGACGATTCGCCGACGACGACTGATTGTTGTTGCCGAAGTCGCGCCAAACGTCCGGCTGATGCGTCGGGTTCAGGTTCGCGTAGCACAGGTCGCCGTTGAGCAGGTGAAAGAGCGGCTGGAAACGTTCGACGGCCTGCACCGCGAAACGGCTTTGCGGCGACGACAGCACCCAGCTGGTGTTGGGTGTCGCGAGATCGCCATAGCTCGTGAAGCGGAACGGAGCGCGGCCGTGCGGCGCGGTCTTGAACGACGCCGAGAAGGGCGTGCCCGCGTTGCTGTCGTTATCGGCTGTGACTTCGTATTGATACGTGGTCCCTGCATTCAGGCCGTGCAGACGCGCGTGATACGTGAACACGACTTCGCCATTCAGGCCGTCCGTGTACGTGCGTTGAACGGCGTGAACGGTTTCCTTCCTGTCGCCGGCTGCGCCGAAGCGCACGTGCGGATTCGCAGCAGCCGCCATCGACGCCCATGACACCACGACTTCGTTCGTGGGATCTCCGCCCCATGTGAGATGGACCTGCTCGGGCGTGCCATCGGGTGTCGACGGATCGGCTTGGGCGGCGCCCGCGAACGTGTTCGCGGCGCTCGCGAATCCCGATGCGCCCGCGAGCTTCAGAAAGCCACGGCGCGAAAAGATGGCGGACTGCGTGGCGGCCTGCGTGTTGTCCGGTTCGTCCGGCGTTGTATCGGGGAAGTTCTTTTTCGACATGTCTTTTGTTCTCGCTTGGGAAGGCAAGCGACGCGCGAATACGCAGCGGCGCGGGCGCGTCGGCGCTGGAAAGGAACGGGAAGGAAGCGTCATTCCGGGCAACACGATATTCCCAAACCTGTTACCTCGCTGTGACAGCGCGATCACGACGCATACGCGTTTGCGGCTGGCGCGGGTGTTGTAATGGGCGCACACATGGCAAGGCAATTGAACGCCGACGTTACACTTCCTCCCCGCACACGGTGAATCGCGCCGCGGAATTCACGTTTGCTTACACACGCACACATTTTCCCAGTGCGATTTGCATAGAGTGTCTCCCGAGATACGAAGCCGGGAGAGCACGATGAAAGCAACTATCACCCTGACGATGTCGCACCGCCTGCGTCGAACCGCACTTGCTGGACGCTGCTGATCATGGCGGGCGCATATGAACCGTCATCTGACGACGATGTGATCGTCAGCGTCGAGGAGCAGCCGTCGTCGAAGGGGACGTGCGTGACCGTGCAGACGAACGGCAAATCGATGTCGGCCGAATACAGCGAACTGACGGGACAACTGTGCCTGAGACGGGACGGCGTGATGGTGCAGGAATGGTTTCCGCCGCATTCGTGGTTCGCGATTGCATCGGTGGCGGGCGCGAGCGGTTGGGGTACGCAGCCTAGTGCTGACGACCTGCATGCGCTGATTCGCAATGAGTTGATGGCGAGGCGGGGGTAGGGCGCTTGCATCGCGTCGATCACGACGCCAACCCAACGCAATAGTATGATGCCCCGCATATCCGTTGATTCAGCGATGAACTCAGCCTGATGCGAGGAGGGCAGCACCGTGACAGTCTCCCGTTTGCGCAATATCCCGGGCATCGGCGTCGACAGAATGGGTGACGCTGCCGACGCAACGAAGAATCGCAACATCTTGCGGCTCGAGAACCTCGACACCGACCTGAGGCCGCCCGCCGAAGCAATCCGCCGCACGCACGAAGCCGTCGACGATGACGACGCGAACAGCTATCTGCCGTTCACCGGGCAGACAGCGTTGCGTCAGGCCATCGTCGCGCGGATGAAGCAGTCGACAGGTATCGACTACGACGCCAGCAGCGAGTGCATCATTTCCGCGGGCGGGCTCGCGGGCATTCTCAACGTGCTGTTGTCGATCCTAGAACCGGGCGACGAAGTCGTGCTGACCGACCCCACGTACGCGGGCCTCATCAATCGCGTGCTGCTCGCGGGTGGCGTGCCGAAGTTCGCGCGGCTCCTGCCTTGCGCCGATGGCTGGCGGCTCGATCTCGAATCGTTGGCGAGCGCAGTGGGGCCGCGCACGCGCGCATTCCTCATCATGTCTCCGTCGATGCCGAGCGGCTTCGTCGCCAACGAAACCGAATGGCACGCAATCGCCGATCATTGCCACCGTACTGATGCGTGGCTCGTCTACGACGCCGCGATGGAGCGCATCCTGTTCGACGGGCGCAGGGTGATTCATCCCGCGTCGTTGCCGGAGATGCGCGAGCGTACCTTCACGGTCGGCTCCGTATCCAAGGAGTACCGGATGATCGGCTGGCGCGTAGGCTGGATCGTCGGTCCCGAACGCATCATGAGCGACGTGCGGCTGACGAGTCTGTCGAACGTCGTTTGCCAGGTCGGTATCGGCATGCCGGGTGCGACGGCGGCGCTGACGTGCGCAGACGATGGCGTCGCGCAAGCGGTCGCCGTATGGCAGGCGCGGCGCGATTTTCTGTTGAGTGCGTTGCGCGATCTGCCGTTGGTGCGTCCCGATGGCGGATGGTCGCTGCTCATCGACACGGCGCAGTTCGGCATCGCGCCGCCCGATGCGTCACGCCTGCTGCTCGAAAAAGGCGAAGTCGCCGCGACGCCGATGAACGGCTGGGGTCCGCAAGCGCAACGGTATCTGCGCTTCGTGTTCGCCAACGAATCCGTCGAGCGTTTATCGGATATCCGCGAGCGCGTGCGCGCGGCATGGAGCGTCTGACGTATCCGGAGAGCGCGTTCAATCCGCGTGCAGCCAGCTCAGCACCTGGCGCCATTGCGTATCGTGCATCGCGCCAAACCAGTCGTCGTGATGCGCGTCGGGCAACACCATCAGCTGCGCGCCGGGATGCGCGCTCGCCAGCCGTTGAGCATGAACGATCGGAATCAGCGAGTCTTGCTGCGCAGCGATCACGACAACCGGTCCACTATAGCGTTCGATTGCGGCCACAGAATCGAATGGATCGTGCAGCATCCAGCGCACGGGAAATAGCCAGTACTTTTCCCCTGCGACGCTCGCGAGCGTGTCCCATGGCGTAATGAGCACGACGCCCGCAACCGCGGCTTCGTTGCCTTTGACGGCTTGCGCCGCCATGCCCGCGCCGAGCGACTCGCCCACCAGATAAACGGGCCCGCTCCATTGCGCGCGCGCTGCGACGAGCGCGTCTCGCGATGCCGCCAACGCCGCCAGCATCGTGCGCTTGCCTTGACGGTTGCCTTGCCCCGGATATTCGACCATCACGACGCGAAAGCCATCGCGTACGAAGACTTCGGCAACGGGCAGCTTGTTCTCCGCTGTTTCCGCGTTGCCGTGAAAGAGGACGAACGTGCCGCGCGGCGCTGTAGCGGCAGGCGTTGCGACATAGCCCGCGTAGAGTCCGTCGACATGCCACGGCTCGACGTCGTAAGCGCCGTGATGCCCCGTCGGTGTACCGGGGATATCGAGCGGTGCAGGCAGCAGCATGCGGTCCTGCATCAGGTAGAGCGCGATCAGCGCGACCACGTACGCGACGAGCGCGAGGCGGACGCAGAACTTGATCATCGACATGTCCGTGTCCGTCACAGGTTGTCATTTTTCTGGATCAACAACACGACGAGCCGTCGAAGCCGATGCCGGCTTCGAACAGCTCGTCGTGGACTGGTCTATGCCCGCCGCAGCGGGCGAGGGCGGTTACGCGTGCGCGTGACGGTCCTCGGTGATGGCCTTCAGGCGGGCGTCGCCTGCGTCTTTCGCGGCGGCTCGGGTCGAGTACTTTTCGTCGGAAACGAGCGTGCGTTTCACTTCGCGCGCACCGAAATCGATCAATGCAATCACCCACACAAAATCGCCCGCCTGCTCGGCCGTTTGCACGAAGGCGCGCACGTCGCCCTTGTCTTCTGCTTTCATCGTGACCTCCTGATATGTTCGCGCAATAGATGGCGCACATCCAGCATGACCGATGCCCGGCACGGTGTTGCGGGGCGTTCGGCCGCGATGCGCCTGAAACGATTCTAGGCCATGAAACCGCGTCACACGACCTGCGCGTCGTCCACGCGCTTTATGGCGCGCCTCGCCCGGTAGTCTGGCTGATGTATGCTGCTGGTTTTTCGGGCAGATCGACAGCAAGAGGGGACATATGCGGCGCGTCGTATTCAATCAGAAGGGTGGTGTCGGCAAATCGACCATCGTATGCAACCTGGCGGCGATCAGCGCGCGTGAAGGGCTGCGTACGCTCGTGATCGATCTGGATGCGCAAGGCAATTCGAGCCAGTATCTGCTCGGCTCGCGGGCGAGCGAAGTCAATCCGACCGTGGCCGGTTTCTTCGAAACGGCGTTGACGTTCAGCTTCAAGCCCGTCGACGTGACGTCGTTCATTCATCCGACGCCGTTCGACAATCTGGACATCATGCCCGCGCACGCGGATCTCGACACGCTGCACGGCAAGCTCGAGTCGCGCTACAAGATCTACAAGCTGCGCGATGCGCTCAACGAACTCGACATGTACGATGCCGTCTACATCGACACGCCACCCGCGTTGAATTTCTACACGCGCTCCGCGCTGATCGCCGTCGAACGCTGCCTGATTCCGTTCGACTGCGACGACTTCTCGCGCCGCGCGCTCTATACGCTGCTCGATAACGTGAAGGAAATCCAGCAGGACCACAACGATGCGCTGCACGTCGAAGGCATCGTGATCAACCAGTTCCAGCCGCGCGCGAGCCTGCCGCAGCAACTGGTCGACGAACTGGTGAGCGAGGGCTTGCCCGTGCTCGATTCGCGGCTGTCGTCGTCCGTCAAGATCAAGGAGTCGCACCAGCACGCGAAGCCTGTAATTCACCTCGATCCGCGGCACAAGCTCTCGCTCGAGTATCTGGCGCTGCATCGCGAGCTGGCGGGTTAGCCGGGGCCAATCCTTACCAGATTCCAGAGACAACTCACCAGATTCGATCTATCGATTAGCACGGTCGTACGCATAGAATCGCCTCCAGACCAACACAACAAAGGAGGAGATCGATGAGGCCATACCGGGCTATCACCCTTGCGGCCGCGTTGCTGACGGGCTCGGCCGCGCATGCGCAGAGCGCGGGCAGTTTCGTGGCGAATGTCGGCTGGTTCCACCTCGCGCCGCAGTCGTCGAGTCAACCGTTCAGCATCAATGCGCTTGGCTCGACGACGACCGCGAGCGGGTCGGGCGCCAGTGTCGACGGCGCCGATACCGTGGGGTTCACGGCGACGTATTTCATCACCGATCACATCGCGGCAGAAGGTGTGTTCGGCGTGCCGCCGAAATTCACGCTGTCGGGCACGGGCACGCTCGCGGGACTCGGCGAACTGGGCAAGGCGTATGAGTGGAGCCCGACGCTGTTGCTGAAGTATTACTTCAACGATGCGCAAAGCCATTTCCGTCCGTACCTCGGTGCAGGCGTGGCCTATGTCTGGTATAGCGGCGTGAAGCTCAGTTCGGCGATGTCGAGCGGCGCGTTTCTTTATTCTTCGACTTATGGCACCGCGCTTGAAGGGCAGACATCGGCGAAGTTGAGCAGTTCGTTTGCGCCCGTCATCAACGCGGGCTTCACGTACAACTTCGACAAGCACTGGTCGGCGGGCGTGTCGCTGTCGTATATGTGGCTATCGACGCGCGCCACGCTGACGACGCATTCGAGCGTCGGCACGGTGACGAGCACGTCGAAACTCCACGTGGATCCTATCGTTTCATTTGTGTCGGTCGGGTATCGCTTCTGACCAGAGCTTTAAAGTCATTCTCCAAAAAAGGCAACCAGGGGCCCGTCGATCGACGGGCCTTTGGCTTTTGGCGAACAGCAATGCGCGACGTCAGTAATCTTCGACAAGGGCGTTATCCAGGCCGAATGTCTTCAATATCCTAAGTGTACGGTCGGAGACGACGAGCCGCGAGTCGTCGGCAATGCCGAGATCGCTGCGTCCCGCCGTGCCCGTCACGCATAGCCATAGAAATTCCGGCAATATCCGCTCCGGATAAATTTCTCTAAAGGAGTCGCTAACCGTTATTTCAACTTCGCGGCATTCGAATCCGCTTGCGCCGGCTTCATTCAACGCCTTGGCGGCTTCGCGCGTGATGATCAACGCAGGGAAGCTCTCCAGTAGCGCATCGCCCAGCCAATTGATAATCTGGTAATGCAGTTTGATGACGGTTGGCGGATGGATGTCCGGATCCAGCACGGTATCCTTTCCAAGGCCGCCAGCGACTTCGGGTTCGACATAGTAAAACGCCATATCGCATCGAGATCGGAGTGATCGCTAGTTTTGGCTCACATTCCGGTTATAGCATAATAGGGATCAGAAATATTTTCTCGATGCGAAAGGCGATGTAATAACGCAGAGTATTTCGGAAATATTACGCATCACGCATAGAGCCCGATTGGCGGAATTGACCGTGGGTCAATGCACGAGCGTAGTCGTCATCCGAGATGCGCGGCGAATCCCGCTTTGCCGGGCGCGATATCGTCGCGTAACGTGAGGGCGGGAATCTCGTATGCCCCGGCATTCTGCGGATGAAATGGAATGGGCGGCACCGTCCATAGATTGTCCAGACGTTGCCCGAGCGTATCGCAAGTGGCTGTGTATCGAGCTTCGTCCATCTTGCCGGTTTGGTAGATCACGAACGGCGGCAGCACGTCGAAGCCCGGGTAGTACAGAATCCCATGATGAATCGGGAACAGGATATCGTCGATCGGGCCGTTGATGCCGCGCGGGCCATAGTGCGATTCCCAACCGCCCGTCGTCACGATCAGCATGGCGCGCTTTCCTGCCAGTGTGCCTTCGCCATAGCGGTCACCCCAGCGCGCGTCGGAATGCTCGCCGACGCCATACGCGAAGCCATACGCATACACGCGCTCCACCCAGCCTTTCAGGATCGCAGGCATCGAGAACCACCACAGCGGAAATTGCAGGATCACCGTGTCGGCCCACAACAGCTTCTGCTGTTCCAGTGCGATGTCCTCGCTTTGCAAGCCGTTTTCAAACGCGTGTTTCGAATCGAGGCTTGGGTCGAAGCGTTCACCGATGGGCGGGCTCACGCTGTCGCTTGCATCGAGCGGTGCCTTCCAGTTCATCGCGTACAGATCCGAGACCTGCACGGTGTGTCCGCTTTCCTCCAGACGTGCGACCGAAAAGTCCTTCAGCGCGCCATTCAGCGAGCGCGGTTCTGGGTGAGCATAGACGAGTAGTACATTCATGATTCGATCTCCGTGATTCACGGAACGCAGCATAAGCAGCGCTCAGGTATATTGGAAATGAATTTCTGATATTCCCGGTATTGCGATGAATAATCTCAGACGGTTGGACCTGAACCTGCTGGTGACGCTCGATGCGCTCCTCTCCGAACATAATGTGACGCGCGCGGCAGAGCGATTGAACTTCTCTCAACCCTCGGTGAGCGTGCATCTGGCAAAGCTGCGCGAGATCTTTGGCGATCCGCTATTGCTGCCCGGTCCGCGAGGCATGCGGCCCACCGCGCGAGCGGACGAGCTGCGAGAGCCGTTGCGCGAAGCCCTCGATGCGCTGGAGCACGTCATGTCGCCTGCGAAGGCATTCGATCCCGCCACGGCGACGCAAACATGGCGAGTGGCGGCGACGGACTACAGCGAATCGACGGTGCTGCTGCCCGCATTGAATGCATTGCGCTCGGCGGCGCCGGGCACGCGGCTTTCCGTTGTCGAGATGGTGCCGCCGCGCATCGCAAAGCAGGCGGAACGAGGGGAAATCGACCTCGCTTTTCATACCAGTGACGAGTCGCCTTTGGGCATGCATCGCCGCGTGCTGTTCATGGAGCGTTATGTGCTGGCGGGCCGCGCGGGCCATCCGCGACTGAAACGTCGGCCGACGCCGGCGCAATTCTGCGAACTGGAGCATGTGATCGTTTCGCCGGATGGCGGCGGGTTTCGCGGCGTCACGGATGAAGCACTCGGGCAACTGGGGCTCGCGCGGCATGTGGTGCTTTCCGTTCCGCACTTTCTGTTCATGTTGTCCGTGCTGGCGAGCACGGATCTCGTCGCGATGGTGCCCGAGCGACTGGTTCGGAACATGAGTGCATTGCGGATCGTCAAACCGCCTGTCGATGTGCCGGGCTATGAAATGGGGATGCTATGGCATGAGCGATGTCATCGCGACCCGGCGCATCGCTGGCTGCGCGAGCAGATTGCGAACGCTGCGTGAAGTCTCTGCCCTGTAATGTGGCGACGACACGAACATAAGACTTTCCTATTGCCCCAGAAGCATACAGTCTTTGCGGCGGATCACGGCACGGCATACCGTTATACCCGCGATGACCGCGCGAGGCTGCCCTGTCCGGCTGCAAGCGTCATCCATTCCCGCAGTATCGGCCGCAGTGCGACGGCCTTCAGTTCAGCTTGACAGATATAACGTGGTAGCGCCGCAATCCCCGCTGGAGCGCGAACAGTTGCACACACAAACATAAACCTAGCCGCATCGGGGGTTGCCCACCGACAGGCCGCCCCTTTGCGCATTCCAGCAGGTACTCTTGTTCCGCGGACTTCTATCCGCCTGCGGCTTCAGCGATTTCACCGAGCAACGGGTAGTCGTTATAGCCCGCTTCGTCGTCTGTATAGATCGTTTCCGGGTTGATGGCATTCAGCGCCGCGCCGCGTCGGAATCGTTCCACCAGATCGGGATTGGCGACAAAGGGACGTCCAAATGCCGCAGCGTCACCTTCTCCGCGTTGAATAGCCTGCTCCCCGCTTTCCTTCGTCAGTCCTTCATTGAGAATATATGCGCCATTGAAGACGCGCCGCACGTCACGCCCGATGCGCTGATCGCCACGATCCAGCGACTCGCGCGCAAAAATGAACGCGATGTGGCGTGCGTTCAGCTGCTCGGCGACATAGCGGAACAGCGCGCGCGGATTCGAGTCGTGCATCGAATACGAACTCGACATCAGGTTCAGATGCACACCGACCCGATTGGCGGGCCACACGGTGAGCAGCGCGTCGACGGCCTCGAGAAGGAAGCGGGCGCGGTTTTCAATCGAGCCGCCATAGCGATCCGTCCGTTCGTTCGAGCCGTCATGAAGGAACTGATCAAAGAGATAGCCATTCGCCGCGTGCAACTCGACGCCATCGAAACCGGCACGCTTCGCGTTCTCTGCGCCACGCCGGAAATCTTCGACGATGCCCGGAATCTCATCCGTCTCCAATGCGCGCGGCACCGAGTAGGCGCGCATTGGACGAATTCGCGTCACGTGGCCTTCCGGGGCGATCGCGCTCGGAGCGACGGGCGCTTGCCCGTTATGGTAGACCGGGTCGGAGACGCGACCGACGTGCCACAGTTGCGACACAATCAGGCCGCCCTCGGCGTGAACCGCCGAGGTGACTTTCTTCCATCCTTCGACTTGCTTCTCGCTCCAGATGCCCGGTGTGTTCGGATAGCCAACGCCCTGCTGTGTCACAGACGTGGCTTCAGTGATGATCAGCCCAGCGCTCGCGCGCAGCGCGTAATGCTGCGCGTTGAGTGGACCGGGCGCGCGTTCGTCGAATGCCCGCATGCGGGTAAGCGGCGCCATGATGATGCGATTCGGCAGTTTCAGTGCGCCGATCTGGATCGGATCGAAGAGTGTGGACATTGCGTGAGCCTCGTCTGGATATTCAATGAGAGGTGGCAATGCGCGGTTGGCTAGCAACTGTCATCACATATCCGCGCATTACAATCAGTCTTGATGTAACTAATGTTGTTACATCGTAGTCAAGTCGAATCGTACCGACAAGAATCAAATTTCGCAATAGACCGATGTTCCTTTGTATGTGGGCGGCGCTGATGGTAATTTATGTTAGAAAAGCCGTGTCTTGGTGTTATAAAATCTCAAATTTAAGCGGAATTGAGCATGACGTACTATTGTCCGCTGTCGGCAACAGGAAGCTGATGCGGTCCGATGGCAATTTGACAGGTTCAGCTGTAACTAATATAGTTATATTTGAATAGATGATTAGGTTGTGATATGAGCGCCAATAGCCGTCTTACGGTGGCAACCCACATTCTGGCCTGGATGGCGCTCGTCGCACGCGATCATCCTGATGACCCCGTCACCTCCGAGCGGATCGCCGCGAGCGTGAAGACCAATCCCGTTGTGATCCGGCGCACGCTCGGCGTCCTGTCTAAAGCTGGGCTTGTGCAAAGCTATCGCGGCATCAATGCGGGATGGCGACTCGCCAGGCCCGCTGAAAAGATCTCGTTGCTCGATGTGTTCGACGCGCTCGAAGAGGGCAGCCAGTTCGGGTTGCATCCGACGCAGCCGAGCCAGGTTTGCCCTGTCGGGCGGGGTATCGGCGCGACGTTGAGCCACGTCTACGATTCGATCCACGAAACCGTGAGAACGACGCTAGCATCGAAAACGGTCGCAGCCGTGCTCGCCGAGATCCTTGAATCCCAGCGTTCGAGCACGCGTCAATGAACTCGTGAATGCGTATGGGCATCAGCGTCACGCACATCATCACCGTCCGCGCTGGCCTCGCAGATCGGGACGCAATCATGGTTCAGGAGTCGTTGTACTGTTGTCACCGCGGCTGCCATCGATCACACGTCCGTCAGACAGAGGCGCGTCGCCAGTTGGTCACTTCACCCTTGCCCTCGACGAGGCGCTCGCCTGCGACGATCGCTACGTAGACAATTGGGCTCGCCGAGCCGCCAGCGGCTGCTCAGGACGGCACGCTCTCTCCGAGCGCAAGCGTCGCAAAGCCCGACAGACGCTGCCGGAGTTCGCGGCGCTGTGGCCGGCCAGTCTTGGGAAAGCAATTGAACGCGAAGTTGCCGGTCCCCACACTCCGGGTCCGGTGGAACTCAGAACAGACCGGGCCGCTGCTGGCGCCGGCCGCCGCCCTGGCCCTGCGCCAGCTTGCGCGCCTGCTCGATCTTGCGTGCGGTCTGGGTGAGCTCCGTGGTCGCCTTCGTGTTCAATTCGAAGATGAACTTGCCCTTGTCGATGTCGGCGAAATCGACCATGACGATGTTGGGCATGAAGACCTTCAGCGCGACACCGTTCGTGTAGTCGGTCGACGAGACGTAGGTCGGCAGTCGCGATTCGATCGCCTCGCCAAAGCCGGCCATCCACAGCTCGGTGAGCGCGGTCGGACGGTTGTCCGGCCCCCACATGGTCGAGTTGCGCTCCCGGATGCTTCGCTTCAGGCCGGTGGTCGTCCAGTACATCATCCCCATCACCTCGGGGGCGGAATTGCGGGCGCCGATCTTCATCAGCCCACTTTGCTTCTCGATGTTGGACGCGATCTTGCCGATGTCGCTGTCGCCGTTGAGGGCGTTCGTGCCGCCCTTGCCGACGAATTGCAGCCCGTCGTAGCCGCTGCTGTAGCCGGTGCCGTCCTCGAGGCGCTTGCAACCCCAGATCCCGGTCGTCGAAAGGTAGCCTTGGCCGGCGACTTCGTCGATGCCCTTCGGAGTGAACAGCACGACGACGCGCTTCTTCAGCTGGTCGAGCGTCTTCTCGTTGAGGCTGCCCGTGCCCGTGTAGAGAGCGGCGCCGAGTTCGCGCACGCAGATCTCCGCGATGATGGCCCAGTTCGTGCATTTGTCGAACTTCAGGAGCAGGAATTCGCTAGTGTTGTATTTCACGAAATCCCTCGCCTGTTGCAGCATGTCCACGAGCCGCATGCCGAACGCGCCGTCCAGCGGCAGCTTGGTGGTGGTGACGTCAGTCTGCCTGCCGCCCAGGTCGAAGACGGCCTTGTTCTTCTTTTCCTTCAGGTGCGTCAGCTTCGGGTCGGCATGGAAGGCCTTCAGCGTCACCGGCGCGGAGGACTTGGTCGAATTCTTGGTTCCCGCGATCCGCAGGTCGAACAGCCGCACGCCGGCCTTGGCCTGCGCGAAGATGTCGAGGTCCTGGGTCTGGACGTTGGCGTCGCCGCCCGTGATGCCCGCGTCGTGGCTGCCGGCGAAGACGATGTCGCAGAGCCGCTTGCCACGGCCCAACGTGTAGTAAAGGATCATGGCCGTCGTACCTCCGATCGAGAGAGTGCGTATTCGACGCAAACCGAACGCTCACTCCACGTGTAAGCGAATGCTGCGGACGTGGCGATGCGGGTCTGAGTGTTTTTACTCCGACGCTTCCTTGCTGGTCAAACCATTTCGGCGTTACCGTGAACTTCTGCAATGAAGCCCGGTTTGATCCGGGCGTACGTTTTCAGGCGAGTTCAACGGATGGTGTCATCGATCGCGTTTCGGCGGGGCGTGGCATCGCGATCGTCCCCGCCTCGGCCGCGACGTTTCACACGAGTTCCGTGACCTTCAGAAGACTCATCAACCCGGCAAGACCGGGCAGTATCGGGTTTCTCTGCCGTACGGGTGACACTGACGTAAGCATTGCGTTCGCGATTCCTGATAAGGCTTCATCGTCACTCGACACTGAAGAGAGCCGCCAGAGCCGAAATCGGTCCACGGATGAATGGGTCATTCTTGTCGAGGCGGTATCGGAGACGAGGTTGCTCGATTTCGTTCAAGCGGAGATGACGCAGCTTCGCCGCGAAAGGTGGGGTCTCTCGCCCGGAGATCTGTCGAAAATCTTTCAGCTTCAGGTGCGAGTGGGCCAGGAATAAGTCTGCGCACGCGATGCGATTAAGGGCAGCTTTCCGCGATAGGTTGACGCTGCACCTCCTTCAGCGATCTCGCGGTCTGCGTATTGGGGCGTCCACCTGATAAGGGGCTGGTCGGAGCGAACGTAAAGCGGATGGCGAGGCGAGCCGTCCTTCGTCGTGCCGAGACACCAGAGGCGCGCGCCGGCATCGATCAAGATGCTGGCGACACGAGCGGCGCGCTGAGGCTTGGCATTCGATCCCCACGCGCACACAACGTCACCACATTCGCGCGCGATGATCCATAGGTAGTCGTCGTTGTCGGGGCCGACTGGATCGTGATGCGCCCACAGCGCGGCTGGGTTGGTCGAGCGCAGCGCATACAGGTTCGCCACCGCGAGGCCATTGCAGTCCCAAAGCTTCGCGAAGCCACGGCACCGACGGACCGTTGGATCGTCGAGCGTGGCGTCCGCTGTGCTCGGGTTGAACATGATGAACAATGCGGTCGACTTCATCGGTGCCATCGATTCGGCCTGACGCTTCAGCAAGTAGCGGTACGCGCCGCAAGGGCTGATGATGGCGTTCATGCTAGGATTCCTGCGGTATGTAACCAGCCAGGAGACTGCCTTGGCCGATAACGTGTTCTTCGAAGAAAACGGTTACTTTGCGTGGGCCTTTGCTGCGCCGCTTGAAAACGGTAAATGGGAGGCTTTCATGTTTTTTGAGCGGAAGGCAGACCATGCGAAGGAGTTTGCGCCCTCTATTAAGCACCGGATCGTCGCCGAATTCGATAGTCGCGACGAGGCAATGTCTGAAGCCGGCTCCTGGGCGATCGAGCCCATGCAGCGCGATGAGACGAAGCTCCAGGGCGGAGGTTTCGTGAACAATGGCTGAGTCCGTTCTGCACATATCTTATATCCCTGCTCGGCGTACGCTGCAGGAGTTCTAACGTGGAACTCTGGATTCAACCGTGCGCACCATGCGCTGATCTTTACGGACAGCCGTCGGCGGTTCGTCCTCACGACACATTGGCTCTGGTCGGAGCCGGGGCAGTGAAAGACGCCCAGGTCGCGCAGCGCTATACCTGCACGCGATGCGGAGCCGCATTTGCGCGTATCCTCAAAGGCGAGCCGCGAAAACGAGTCTGGGTGCTGCTGAACGCGGGGCAACATTGAGTTGAAGCGCGCGCCCTTGCTAGCAAGCTGCTTAAAGAACAAGAGTCCTGAATTGCCGCGCGGCCCCCCGGAACCCAGGCAACCACCCAAGCGGCGCAAACGGCGGCGGAGATAGCCATGTGGACTTGCCGAAACTGCAATGCACGTTTCTCGTTCAATCAGGTCGAAGCCCAAGCCGACGAAAGCGGATTCTTTTTTATTTGTCGCGACTGTGACTACCGAAATAACCTGGTGAACGTGGGTCCAGATGCGGCGGGCCGGCCGCAGCTTATCCAGCGCGACGACAAGTAGAGAAACTTTTCGGAGACGGCCATGCAATTCGACTATAGGGAGTTTCACATCAACGCGTCGCCTCTTGATGAAGGCGGTCGTTACTACGCTCGAGCAAAGATCTACCGGCGTGACTCGGCGACCGGAGAGGCCGTCGAAGTGAAATATTCGGGCGACCTCGGTGACTATCCCTCTGACGCGGACGCTATCGAAGCGGGGCAGCGTTGGGCGATGCAGTGGTGCGACAACAACTCCGGATAGAGTACGCGTACGGTTCCTCGAAACGGCTCAGATATGCCGATGATTTGGTCTCCGTGAGCCGGCTTCGGAAAAGCGCCGCGAAACGGCCTCGCGCGAGTACTTTCTGTTCGTTCTTTATCAGGTTGGGCAGCCACTGCGCGGCATATGGGTCGATCTCGTTGTAATAGGCAGTCATGCTAGGATTTATCCAAAACCCGTGGCGAGACTGTCATGACCAGCAACAATTTCTCGTACAAAGACGTCACCTATAGCGTTTATGTGACGCAACAAAAGGACGGAAGGTGGGACTGGGCATACACGTTGACGAAGCCGCCCATCTACTGGAAAAACCCTGAAACAGCGGCAACCCCAGAGCAGGCGATCGAAGAGGCGCGTTTCGACGCGGAGCGTCGGATCGATGCGATGAAGTGATCTGTCGAAAATGACGCGGAGGTCGGAGTCATAGCCGCCGTTGGACGATGGTCGCGCCAACTGCAGCTCAGGCCGACATTCGGCCGTACGCACGCGTCAGCGTGCCGTGAATATGGTTACGTGCAGCTAGACTCGCGACGGTGTCGTTTTACCGCTGTGTGCTTCACGTCAAGCGATGGCGAGCGCTCGGTGAGTAGTGGAGAAGTATCGTTCTCCTTGCCGAAAAACTGCTGCCGATAGGCGGCGGGCGTCATCAGCTTCGTTGCCTTGAATTGTCGGTTGAAGTTGGCCACGTTCGCAAACCCCGAACGAGCGGCGATCACGGAGATAGGCATATCGGTATCTGTCAGCGTTCGACACGCGTGACCGATTCGCACGCGAGTGATGTATTGCCCCACGCTCTCACCCAAGTGCTGTGTAAAGTGCCTCGTCAGTGTGCGTTCAGACATCCCCGCGGCCTTCGCGAGTGTTATGAGCTTCAATGGACGTGCGAATTGCGTGTCGATCAGTGACAGTACCCGGTTGAGTTGGTCAGGCACGTATCGCGAGGTAGCGCCGATACGAGCGTCGAAGGCGCTGGGTAACGTCAGAGGCTCAGCTGGTACGTCTGACAACCAGACAAGAATATCGAGCACGGAGACCAGCCTTTCACGCGTATTTGCCGAGAGCAACCGGTCAAGCCGTGCGCGCATGTGGGTGCCAGTCCCTTTCTCGAATACAAGTCCGCATGCGGCGCGTCGAAGAAGATTGCGCAGGTCTGCGTACTCGGGGCACAGGTCAGCAAACCGGCGCACCCACGAGCCATCGAACCATACGACGATAGCCACCTGCGGCTGAGAAGCGTTGATGGACCGGTTTGATGACCATGTGTGCGGGAGGTCTGGCGGGACGAGCACCAGATCGTCGTCGCCATAGACTGCGACCGAGTCCCCGATGTAGCGTCTGCCTTGACTATTCATCGTCAAGGTCAGCTCATATTCCGGATGGTGGTGCCGCTCGAACGGAATTAGCGGCAGGCGCCGATGGTAAACACGCACCGAACAGCCTTCGCCGAAATCAACGTGCTCGTAAGCGGCTTTCATAATCCAGATAAGCGTCGCAGTATTCTCTAGAAGACGGATGCCGACTACGGCTCGTCGCTCCTCGCTAGAAAAGCACACATGCTGCAAACTCGAGTTCCGAAATCACGGGGTTTCGGGTAAACCCGGACCGAACAGTCCTCGCCGAACTCGACATGTTCGTAGGCTGGTTTCATGGCCGAAAACGCAAATTAATTGCCTGAATAGTATCACTACGGCTTGCGTGCGCGTCATATGCTACCGGACACGAAATGCAAACGGAGACGATCATGGCGCTGGAAATCGATGACTTGCCGGGCGCAATCCGGCAGGCAAAAAAGGAGCTGCGCGCGGCATTGCCGAATTACCGGGAGGTCTTTGCCGAAGTCGAGCAAGCGATTGGCGAAGAGGCGAAGCGGATTGCCAGCGAGCGCGATCGTGGGGAAAACGTCATTCCCGAGATCCAGTTCTCCGACATCGCCGGACAACGTGTTACTGCGGAACAGATCGCACTCGTCAAAGCACGGGGCGCGTGTGTGATTCGTAATGTCTTCCCCCGCGCGCTGGTTCAGGGCTGGGACGAAGATATCGCCGACTACGTGGAGCGAAACAATCTCGACAAGCGCCTCGAAAACCGCGCCGAAGACAAATATTTTGGCCAGTTGGCCTCGAGCAAGCCGCAGATCTATGGCGTGTACTGGTCGAAGCCACAAGTGCTGGCCCGTCAATCGGAGTCGCTGACGGCGGCACGCGTCTTCCTCAACAAACTCTGGCGAAACGAGAGCGACGGACGCGTTCACTTCGATCCGGAGCATGTGCCCGTCTATGCCGATCGTCTGCGTCGGCGGCCGCCTGGCTCTGCGTCGCTCGGCTTGTCGGCGCATTGCGACGGCGGGTCGGTCGAGCGTTGGATCGAAAGCAATTTTCGTAAGGTCTACCGCCACGTGTTTGCCGGCAACTGGCGCGATTACGATGCGTTCGACGCCGCTTTCCGGCCGGACGTAGAAGAGATCGCTTCGCCCGCCGTCTGCTCGATGTTCCGCACCTTCCAGGGCTGGACAGCGTTGACGCCGCAGGGACCCGGTGACGGCACGCTGCAACTCGTACCCATCGCCAATTCGATGGTGTACATCCTGTTGCGCGCGCTTCAGGACGACGTCGCCGACGACGACCTGTGCGGGGCCATGCCGGGGCGGGCGCTCTCGATCAAGCAGGAGTTTCATGCGCCATTGTTCGAGGCGTTGTCTTCCATTCCCAAAATGGAAGCAGGCGACACCGTGTTCTGGCACAGCGACGTCATTCATGCAGTCGAAGACGAACACAAGGGCGCGGGTTACAGCAACGTGATGTATATCGCCTCGCTGCCGGCGTGCGCCAAAAACGATGCGTATCTCAAGCGTCAGCTGCCGAGCTTCCTGAAAGGCGAAAGCCCGCCTGATTTTCCCACTGACCACTTTGAAGTCGATTTCACCGGCCGTGCGATCCCCGACGACCTGACGCCACTTGGCAAGGCACAACTCGGGTTTGATCTGTAGTAGAAGCGGGCACGCACGCGCGTTCGCTCTGATTGCGAATGCGTTGCTCCAACCATAAAGAAAAATTCGGAGACTGCAATGAAACGATCACTGACATCGGTGGCGACGGCCGCCGCGCTGCTTGTCGCCGGTACGCATGCTGTACTTGCCGCCGAACAGGTTTCGGTATTGCACTGGTGGACCTCTGGCGGCGAATCGAAAGCAATCCGGGTGCTCAAGGACGACATGAGCAAACAGGGCTACGAGTGGAAAGACTTCGCTATCGCGGGCGGCGCGGGTGCGGCGGCCATGACGGCGCTGAAGACGCAGGTTATCGCGGGCAACGCACCGTCGGCTGCGCAGATCAAGGGGCCACTGATTCAGGACTGGGCGGAGCAGGGGTCGCTGGTCACGATCGATCAGGCCGCGACTGATTGGAAAGCGCATATGCCTGCGCGAATAGACAGTGACGTGAAAGCAGGCGGGCACTATGTGGCCGCACCTTTTTCCGTACATCGCATCAACTGGCTGTGGATCAACAAAGCGGACCTGGACAAAGTCGGAGGTACGCCGCCCACGACATGGCCGGAGTTCTTCGCGCTCGCCGACAAGTTTCGCGCTGCGGGCATCACGCCTGTCGCGCATGGCGGTCAACCCTGGCAGGATATGACCATCTGGGAGGCAGTCGTGCTGTCACAGGGCGCGGACTTCTACCGCAAAGCGCTCATCGATCTCGATCAGAAAACGCTGACTTCGCCGCAGATGGTGCAGGTGTTCGAGACGGTCCAGAAGATCCGGACTTACTTCGATAAGGGCTACCACGGCCGCGACTGGAATCTCGCGACGGCGATGGTGATTTCCGGCTCGGGCGGCATGCAGTTCATGGGCGACTGGGCAAAGGGCGAGTTCACCAACGCGAACAAGAAGGCGGATGTCGACTATATCTGCGCGGCGGCGCCCGGCACGTCGAATGCCTACACATACACGGCGGATACGTTCGTGTTCTATCAGCAGAACGGCAAGAAGGACGCGACACCGGGACAGATTGCGCTTGCCAAAACGATCATGTCCGTTGATTTTCAGCAGCAGTTCAGTCTATACAAGGGTTCCATTCCAGTCAGGCTGGATGTACCCATGGACAAGTTCGATAGCTGCGCCAAAAAATCACGTGCAGACGAGCAGGCGACGATTCAATCCGGCGGGTTCCTGCCTTCGTTGGCTTTCGGTGAGCTTCAGTCTCCGGTTACTGCGGGGGCAATCACCGACGTCGTGACGAATTTCATGAACTCGAACGAGGATGCAAAAGAGGGCGTACGCAAGCTTGCTGCTGCTGCAAAGGTCAAGTGAAGGGGAGAAGCGGCTGGTTGCGAGGCGGTTCAACGCCGATTTTGGGTGGCAGGTTGGAACGCACCTGCAGCCCGGCTATGAAATAGGGATGCCATGTCTTCCGTCTGCGGAGCAGAGAGAACATGAAAAAGCGAGCGTCCATACAAGAGGCAAACACGGTCGGGCCGAATGGCCCGCACGTCTTCAGTTTCGCCGCGAATGGCGATGGCTTTCTGCTCGACGGCAAGCCATTCCAGATCCGAAGCGGTGAATTGCACCCCGCGCGCATACCCGTTGAGTATTGGCGGCACCGCATCCAGATGGCGAAGGCAATGGGGATGAACACCATTGCGTTGTATGTGATGTGGAATTATCACGAGCTAACCGAAGATAAATTCGATTTTCACACGGACAATCGCGACATCGAGGCATTCATCCGTCTTTGCCAGGCGGAGAACATGTGGGTGCTATTCCGGCCTGGTCCTTATGTGTGCGCGGAATGGGATCTCGGTGGCATTCCATCCTGGCTGTTGAAGTATGCGGATATCCGGCTGCGCACGGATCACGCTACGGATCCGCGCTACATGCACGCTGTCGAGCGCTACATCAATGAACTCCTGCCTCGCGTTAAGCCCTTGATGGCGGAAAGCGGCGGCCCGATTCTGATGATCCAGATCGAGAACGAGTTTGGATCATTCGACAGCAATTCCGCGTATCTGGAGGAGATAAGGCGGCTCTGGATTAGCGGGGGAATGCATGGACCGTTCTATACAGAAGACGGTCTTGTCCAATTGCAGCAGAACCGCTCATGTGTCGCCGGTGGTGCGATCGCATTGAGCAACGGCAACGCGGCGCAGATCGAAGCCCTGCGCAAGATGTTTCCGTCCGTGCCGGCGATGGCAGGAGAGGTTTACCCGGGTTGGCTCACGCACTGGGGCGAAAGCGCATTTCAAGGCACCTCAGTCGATCTTTCCGCCACGCTCGATGAATTGATGCGCAAGAACCTGTCGTTCAATCTCTATGTGATTCATGGCGGGACGAGTTTTGGCTTCTATGCGGGCGCGAACTTGGATGCGGACTCGGGCGAGTATCAGCCCGACATCACGAGCTACGACTATGCCGCGCCAGTCAGCGAGCAAGGCGTGGCAACTAAACGCTACATGCAGTACCGCAGCATCATTGCCGGATACCTGTCGACGCCTTTGCCGCCAGTGCCTTCTCCCATCGCAACGATTCCGGTGACGGACGCGAACGGGACTCGCCGGTTGATGCCGCAGCGCTATGCGTCCATCTGGGACAATCTTCCTGCCGCACTTCCTTCCGCGCAAACAGCGCATCCGCAGTCATTCGAAATGTACGGTCAGGCGTTCGGTTTTGTGCTGTATCGGAAGAAACTTGCGGGCTATGAAAGCGGTTCGCTGGATATAGCCAATGTCCACGACTACGCGACCGTTTTCATCGACGATCAATACGTGGGCGGGGTGTCGCGCACGCGTATGCCGGAAGAACGCGCGTTGCCGCTGAAGGTGGTGCATCGCGAGCCGGTTGCGTTGCCTGGTGGCTCTTCAGTGCCGGATGATGCCCGAGTGCTGGAAATTCTTGTCGAAGGCATGGGGCGCGTGAATTACGGGCATTCGATGATCGACCGAAAAGGCATTATCGATCCTGTCGTCCTGCATCATGCGTCGGGTGCGCCCGAGGTTCTGACCGGCTGGGAAGTGGTGCTCTTGCCAATGGATAAATCGTTTGTCGAGAACTTACGCCCGCTTTGTTCAAAGCCGGATAAAGCCGGCCTCTTCTTCATTGCGACACTTCCAATCGATGCTGTCGGCGACGTCTATTTCGACATGAGTGAATGGACCAAAGGCATTGTCTGGGTCAACGGGCATAATCTCGGCCGCTACTGGAATATCGGTCCGCAGACGCGGCTTTATTGCCCGGCTCCGTGGCTCAAGCCTGGCGACAACACCGTGTTGATCTTCGATCTGCATCAGTTAGAAGCCAAGCCGGTCAGTCTGGCATCGACCCTCTCATAGGCCGCCAGATACTACTGGCGACAATTCGATCGTCAGAACCTGAAATGGGTCAAGGCGAATTGCTTGCGGGCGGTCCGCGTCCCATAACGTCGGCACGTTCGCATCGCGGTCGACAAACGGGAAGCGCGCGCGGAACTGGCCTTCAATGCCACCCGGCAGTTCGAGATGCGTTCTCAGATCGAGCACGAAATCGTTCGCGCGATCATCCGGATTGCGCAGCGTGACGATTGCCTTCGATGGCGCCCACGCGGCCCATCCGTAGATTTCAAGCTGATCCGGCGCGCCGCCGATCCAGTGGCAATCGCTCAGCACGTCAGCATTGGCGCGCGCCCAGCGGGCAGCCTGCGCGAGCACGTCCCAGTGGCGCTCATCGAGTAACGACGGCGTGACATACAGTTCCTGCAATTGCGTGCCGCTGCCGAAGTACGATTGCACTTCATGGGCAAACGCATGACCGGGATCGGTATTGAGTCGCGTATTTTCCTGCGCGTAGATGATGCCGTGAAGCATCAGCGAATTGAGTGGGAACATCGGACTTCGACACACGACATTGCGATACGTTTGCGCATCGCGATACGTGATCCAGCGCTCGCGATCGCTGCCCGTGCCCGCGAAACCATAATCCGCGCCATCGCGCCAGATCGAATCGACGAAGCGCAGCCAGAACGGCGACGCTTGCGTGCCTGTCGAAAGATTGACGAACACATCGTGCTTGACGCGGCGCATCGCTTCGATGAGTTCGACAGCCGCGTCCCAATCGCTGTTGAAGCGGCTGCCGGGCACGACCCTGTTCGCGTTTCCGGTGCCATCGAGCTTGAAGTGATTGACACCGTGTCGCGTGAGCAGGTCCATCGCGACTTCATGGAAGCGGCGATAGTACGTCGGGCCCGAGAGCGCGAAGCCGTCGCCAATGGTCTCGAATCCGGCGGCGCGGCCGCGCGTCACGCGTTCCGTTCGCGGCGGGCCGTAGCCGCCCCACGGCGACAACCAGACGCCAGGCTCGGCTCCATATCGCGCGGCGGCATCTTTCAAAGGCAGGAAGCCATCGGGAAACGCAGGGCTGAACGACCAGCTGCCGCTATAGTCGTCCCAGCCATCGTCGAACAGGAAGGAGTCGAGTTGCACGCCGCGCTTTTCGTGCAGTTTCTGGCCGACTGCGTGAACGCGTTCGATGGCCTGATCCTGCGTGTACGTCGTCAGAAAGCCGATGTCGTACCACGAGTTGTAATGCAGAAATGGACGGTAGGGACGCGCCCGTTCGCGCTCGATGTAGGCTGCGAAGTCGCGCCGCGACTGGCCGTCGCGAAACACCCCGGCAACAGCCGAATAAGCGAGTGTTTTTCCTTTTTCGAGCGGCAGTATGCGGCTTACGCTAAAGCAGGCGACGCAGTCGCGCACTTCGCTTTCCGACATCGGAAGCTCGAAGCCCAGATAGAGATTGCCGTCGACAACCGGCACTGCCGCGAGGTCGCCGGCTTTTTTTGCATTACGTGTCTGCGCACGCAACAGCGAAACGGACGCGATGGCTTCGTCCTGCAAGAGCGCCGTAATCGACAGATGCTGACGAAGATAGCGCGAGCCCTCGCGCTGCTCCACGCTCCATTCGACACGCAAACGTCGTTCGCTATCGCCGAGCGTGGCAATCACGCGTTTGCCAGCAACACGTTCGGCTTTGCGCAGCGCATCCGGATTGGCAGGCAGTGCTTCTTCGCGCAACGGCGTGACGAGCCGCAAACTGGCAGCGTCGAGCGTGCGTCCATCCGCAAACGTGAGAACGAACGGAGCGTCGATAGCCAAACTACGGCCGTGCGCGCGATCCGCTACGCGAACACCGCACAGAGAACGGTCGGCAATCGTCCAGTGCAGTGCAATCGCGTCATTGCCGAACGCGTAGCTATCGTTTTGCGCCTGAAAAACGGGCGGACCCGCGTGCATGACGCGCCCCGTCCGCTACTTCACGGTCTGGAGTACCTCGAATCCCTCGAACTCCGGATGCCCGAGATAGAGCGCGCGCGACTCGCTCCCTGCATTGCGGTGCGCGGCGCGAAACGCTTCCGACTGCGTCCACGCCTCGAACGCCGGGCGATTCGCCCACACGGTGTGACTCGAATACAGCACGTGGTCGTCGCGTTGCGGTCCCTTCAGCAGATGAAACTCGACAAAGCCGGGCACGTCCTTCAGATGCGTGTCCCGTGTCGTCCATACTTCCTCGAAGGCGCTTTCCGAACCCAACGCCACTTTGAACCGGTTCATTGCAATGAACATGACTGTCGCTCCCGTATGACTGCGATGTCGCGAAGTTGCGGATGCTTCGAAAGTCTACTGGCGAAGTATACGCACAAGATCGCGAACGCGTGCATCAAGAGCGAACCCGGCTACCGTCCGCGCGCCCATTGCGCAAACCCCGCGCATACGACCAGCAGCGAACCGGTGACGAAGAATACGGAATGCATGCCGAAATGGACGGCAATCTGTCCGCCGATCACCGGGCCGATCACCTGTCCGCTGAACTGCGCGGATTGCAGATAGCCGAGCATCTGCCCCGTCTTGCTCTCATCGACGGCATGGCGCGCGAGCTTCGCGATGGCGGGCAACAACCCCGCGAGCGACATGCCCATCAGCGCGCGCAGCGCTGCGAGTTGCCACCATTGATGAACGAACGCTTGCGGAAGCATCAGCAGGCCCGTGACGATCAGGCAACCGATGATCACATTCCACCCGCCGATCCGGTCCGCGAGTGCGCCGAGCCGCGCTGCCGTCAGCATGCTGCCGAACGCGGAGCACGCCATCACGACACCCGCAATGCGCGCCAGTTCGTCCGGCCCAACACCGAGGCTACCGACGTACACGGTAATCACCGGCTCGATCGACATGTTGGCGAGCAGCACCATCATCGCCGTTGCGAGCAATGCGCCGATCACCGCATAGTGAGTGCGAGTCGGGTGCGCGGCTGTCGCGCCGCTGGCGGCTTTGCGCTTGGAGTCGGTGGCGGGGTGGAAGTCTTCCTTGACGACGAAGATCGTCAGCAGCGCCGCCACGGCGATCACCGCACCGCCCGCGAAGAACGTGCCGCGGATGCCGAGCCAGCCCGGCAGAAAGCCGCCAATCAGCGGGCCGACCAGCGCGCCCGCGAGCGCGCCTGTTGACAGCAGGCCGAGCGCCCAGCCGGCGCGCTCGCGTGGCGCCTGCGTGCCGACCATGACCGTCGAGGCCGACGCATAGCCGCCCACCAGACCCGCGATCAGACGCAAGCCGACCAACTCGTACACGTTGTGCGCAATACCGATCAGCGACATCACCACGGCCATGCCGACGGCGGCGCGAATCAGCATCGGCTTGCGGCCATAGCGGTCGGCCAGACGCCCCCACAGCGGCGCGGTGACGGCTGTGCCGAGGAACGTCGCGCCGAACGCGACGCCCGACCACTGGATGACATCCGCCTGCGATTCGACGCCGAGTTGCTTCACATAGAGCGGCAGAAACGGCAGCAGCATGCTGAGGCTGACGAGCGTCGTAAAAGAGCCGAATACGCAGACGAGCAGATTGCGCATCCAGTGCTGCTGATTGCGCTCCGTGTAGCCGAGTGAGGTGACTTCCGGCGCGGTGCGCATCGCAACGGTGGTCGTGGGCTGATTCATGCTGTGATTCCTTCGATCTAGTGTTGCAGGAAAGACTTAGCTGTTCTCCGGGTTGCCGCGAAGCGCGGCGAACAGGTCGACGGACAACGCAAGTGCGAGCGCCGCTGCGCCGATCGTGAACAACATCCGGTAGTTGCCGCCGTTCTGTGTGAAGAGGAACGACATGCCGTATGCAGCGCCCGCCTGCAACACCGCGAAGCCGGTGGTGGCCGTGCTCCATGCGCCTTTTTGCGCGGCGGGGTGATGCGCGAGCAGTTCATTCACACGGCCGAGCGCGAGCGGCACGATGCCCGGCACGGCCGCGCCCATCAGCAAGCTGGACGCGATCAGCAGCGCGGGACTCGTGCCGATCAGCGGCAATGCGACGGCGACGATCTGGATCACGAACGCGACCCGCAACGCAGGGCCGAAGCCCGCGCGGTCGGCGAGGTGTCCACTCAATAACGGACCGGCGATGGCGCCGAGGCCGAACAGCACCCAGTATTGGGCGCCCGTGTCGAGCCCCTTGCCGAGACCGCGCGATACGAAATCGACGAGAAACAGCATGTGCGGGACGAGGCCGATCGCGTTGAGCGCGTACTCCGCATACAGCGCGCGCAAGGTGAAGCCGCTGTGCTTCCGGTGCTTCGCGTGATGTGCGGGCGCCGTATGGGCAGGTGCGTCATGCTTCGGCCAGCCGTTCCATGCGGCGAGGGTCAGCAGCAGCGCGATGGCCGCGAGACCGAGCCAGGTTTGCTTGACCCCTTGAAGCAGCAACAGCGGCACGAGCGTGCCAGACGCCGCGATGCCGAGGCCGATGCCCGCGAAAATCGCGCCGCTCACGAGGCCGCGGCGCGACGGCGGCACATGCGCGAGCACAGTCGGCGCGGCGAGCACCATCAGTGCGCCGCCCGAAAGTCCCGACGCGAAGCGCCACATGAAGAACCACGAAAACGACAACGGAAACGCGCAAGCGACGAAGGCAATCGTTGCCAGCAGCATCATCGCGCGTAATACGTGGGTTGCATTTGCGCGCTTCGCGAGATAGCCGCCGAGCAGCGCGCCCGCCAGATAGCCGCCCAGATTCGCTGCGCCGAGATACGCCGCCGTCGATGCCGCAAACCAGTGCGCGTCGATGATGGCGGGAAGAAGCGGTGTATATGCGAAGCGCGCGAGTCCAATCCCGACGAGACTTGCGCTCGCGCCCGCCACCGTGCCACGCGTGATGTTGAAGGCGGGCGGCTTCGTGATCCTGATAGCTGCGTCCTGCATTGTTATCTCCGTGCTGCTGTCGCTACTGCTCGCTGCGACTCCTCGATTAAAACATTGATCTGAAAAATACTATGGCATCCGAAATAATGAATATCGAGGATGCCATGCCGGTAATACCCGCTCTCTCAAGAACCGACGTTACTGCCGCCGTCGACGTGCAAAATCTCGCCCGTCACGAAGCCCGCCGATTCCAGATACAGCACGGCTTCCGCAATATCCGTCACTTCGCCGAGATGCCCGATCGGGTGAAAGCGCGCGAGCGCTTCGTGCCGTTCGCGCGGGTGCATCGGCGTTTTGATGACGCCTGGCGCGACTGCATTCACGCGAATGCCTAGCGGCGCATACTCGATTGCCAGCGACCGCGTGACAGCATTCAGCCCGCCTTTGGTCAACGCGGCCATCGCCGCGGGCAGTCCGGCGCGTGGCCGGTCGACGAGGCTCGCCGTGATGTTCACCACATGGCCGCTGCGTTTCTTTTTCATCTCCGTCAGCACGCGCTGCGTGATATGAAAGAAACCGTTGACGTTGGTCGCCATGACGGCGTCGTAGTCTTCGGGTGTGTAGGCGTCGAAGGGCTTTGCGATGAAAATGCCCGCGTTGTTGACCAGCGTGTCGATCCGGCCAAAGCGTTCCAGCGCGATGGCGACGACCTGTTGCGCGGTCTTCGCATCGGCGATGTTGCCTTGCACGGTGGCAATGTCAGGATCGTCGCTTGGCTGAATCGAGCGCGACGTCGCGACTACGCGAAAATTGCGGTCGCGATACGCTTTGACCACTCCCGCGCCAATGCCCTGCGACGCGCCCGTAACGATCACCACTTTCTGTTCGGCACCCATTCACCTGCTCCTTTAACCAAATGGGCCGCGTGGCCCGATGTCGATGGAGCAAGTCTAGATTGAGTCGATCGCAGAGAGAATCCACGCAATGCGGCAGACATTCTTCCGCGCGGCGGTTCAATGGGTGTCGGTGATGCGCTGTAACTGCTTGAAATGCCGACGCAAACGCGGCGTGGCGAAATCGACGAAGGCGCGCACTTTTGGGACCGAGAGGCGGCCGTGGGGCGTCAGAAGATGAACGGGCAAGGGCGCATGCTCGCTGTCGCGCAGCACGATGCGCAGCTGCCCGTCCTTTACCTGCTGCGCGATGTGATAGGAGAACATGCGCGTGACGCCGCGTCCTTCGACGGCGGATGCCACGGCGGCGTCGATACTGTTGACGATCAGGCGCGGCGAGAAATGGACGACCTGTGCGACGGTCGAGCCTTCGGCGGGCGGAAAGCTCCATGAGTCGACGCCGAAGTGCGTCATCGAAATGATCTGATGTTGTTCGAGGTCCGCGGGCTCGCGGATCTGCGGGTGCTTCGCCAGATAGCGCGGCGACGCCGTCACGACGCGCCGCACTTCGCCGACGGGAATCGCGATCAGCGTCGAATCGGGCAGATGCGAAATGCGCAGCGCGACGTCGATGCCTTCGTCGACGAGACTGACGGGGCGGTCGAGCATATGCAGGCGCACCGACACGGCCGGATACTCGTCGATGAAGTCGTCGAGGATCGAGCGCAGCATGTCCTGGCCTGCGGCGACGGGCGCGGTGATGTTCAGCAGGCCGCGCGGCGCGGAACGCTCGCCCGCTACCAGCAGGTCGGCTTCTTCCAGGTCGGTCAGGATGCGCCGGCACGCTGCCGCGTAGCGTTCGCCTGCCTCGCTGAGCTTGATCGTGCGCGTGGTGCGGTGCAGAAGCGGCGAGCCGACATGCGCTTCGAGAAAGGCAATGGCGCGGCTCACCGCGGCGGGCGAACGGCCGAGCCGGCGGCTTGCGCCCGCCAGACTGCCTTCGTCCAGCGTCGCGACGAACACCTTCATTGCGTCGATGCGGTCCATGATGCATTGCTCGGGAAATCGTCGGCGAGGCGACGTTGCCCGGAAGTGTACAGCGGCGCGTGTGTTCAGGCCCTTCAAAGGCCTCGCGATGCGTCTGCTAGCGCTGCGCCGTCACGAGCCAGCGGCGCAGATCGACGCCTCAGCGGCCAACACTCGCGATCAGGCTTCGTCCTGTTCGTCTGCGCCGATCACGACATGACTCGCGGATTCAAATCGATAACGCGGCACATCGAGATTTTGCGGCGCGGGTTTGTCCTTGAACACGCGGCCTGCGAGGTCATACGTCGAGCCGTGACATGGGCAGAGAAATCCGCCTGGCCAGTCATTGGGAAGACTCGTTTGCGCGCCTGGCTGAAAACGCGGACTTGGTGTGCAGCCGAGATGCGTACACACGCCGACTACCACTAGCAGATTGCTATGCTCCGGGCGCGACCGGAACTCGTTGTTGCAGTAGGACGGCAGCGGCATCGAGAAAGGGCGCGTCGTGTGCGGGTCGGCGACGAGCGGAACGGCGGAGCGCACATCGGCGAGCATCGCGTCAGTGCGATTGACGATGAAGACGGGCTTGCCGCGCCATGCCGCCGTCAGCATGTCGCCGGGCTGCAGCCGGCTGATGTCGACTGTCACGGGCGCGCCCGCCGCCAACGCCGAAGCCGATGGCCTGAACGATTCAACGAAGGGCGTGACGACGGCCACGCCCGCAATGCCGCCCGCCACCGACGTCGCAATCATCCATCGACGGCGTGCTTCGTCGACGGGCGCGTTCGCGTCGGCGCTCACGACGTGCTCCCTTCTGTGTGCGTCGGCCATACGAACATCGCGCGAACGTGTGCTGATGAGTTGACGTCGACTACACGCTGCTGGGTCTTGCCATCATGGCTTGCGGTGATCTTGTAGCGCCCGTTCGGAAGCGATGCAAGCATGAATGGTCCGTGCGAGGTCGCATTCAAAAGCGTCTTTCCGTTCATGTCGGCGATGTGAACGGGAACGTCGGCGAGGTACTCATTCCCGTGACGCGTCGCGCCCGTAAACTCGAGTACGAGCGGGTATTGGTGCATGGCGTCCTTCAGCGCAGCCGATTGATCGCTGCCGACGCCACCCGAAAGATATGTGACCGCGCCTTGCTGATGAAGCGGCGGCAGATTCGTCGTCGCTGCGAAAGCGACACTGGTTGCGGATTGCGCGAACACGAGCGCGATGGCAACGAGACCTGCTTTGGTGAATGTGTTCATGACGGTTCTCCATCTTGAAGATCAAAGCCGTTTATTGCAGATACTTTGGAGCGCATACCCGGCGTCGTTCAACGAGCGCCGCGCCTTCGTTGATATTCGCCGGACCGGATACATCGGGAGCGCCACCATGCCCGTCGATAGGCCGGTCGCGTGCGCGATACGGCGGAAGATCGCGAACGCGTGTGTACAACGCGACATCGCAAGGGTTTGAGATTCAAGGCATTCACGATGCGACCTCAAAGTCTTCGTGTCTGCAATGTAGGCAACGCGAATTAAACGAGAATTAAAGCGCGTGATACGGACGAGTATGGGGAACACCCGTCGTCGGGCGGATAGCTGACGCAGCGGGCGCCGTGCAGGCGGCTAGCCCATCAGTTCGGAAATCTCGATCAGGTTCAGATCGGGGTCCCGCACATACACGGAGCGGATCTTCTGCGTCGCACCCGTTCGTTCGACGGGCCCTTCGACAATCGGCCAGTTGCATGCCGCGAGATGCGCGATGACCTGATCGAGCGGCACCGATGCGATAAAGCACAGATCTAGCGCGCCCGGCACGGGCAAATGCGCCTTCGGCTCGAATTCGCTGCCGCGTACATGCAGATTGATCTTCTGGTTGCCGAAGCGAAAGGCGATACGCCCGGCGCCGAATGTCTCCAGTTGCATCTGCATGACCTGCGTGTAGAACTTCGCCGTGGCTTCTGCATCGGTGCAGGTCAGCACCAGATGGTCGAGATGGTCGATCATGAAGAGACTCCTTCTGTGAGTCAGCGTGTACGCGCGTGTACGCGAATTTTGCGCGCATTCACGCGCGCAACGTACAACGTAAGCGTGCCGCAGACGGCGAGCATCGCAAAGCCAAATCCGGCGACGGACGGCCATGCGCCGTTTTGCCAGAACCAGCCGCCCCACGAACCGAGCACGCTCGAACCGAGATAGTACGCAAGCAGATACAGCGAGGTCGCGTGACCCTTTGCGCCATCGGCGAGTTGTCCGACCCAGCCGCTCGCCACCGAATGCGTGATGAAAAATCCAATGGTCAGCACGATGATGCCGAGCACGACAGGGATGAGCGCATGCATCAGCGTCAACGCAAGTCCCAGCGCAGCCACCACGACGCCCGCAATCAGGACCGGTCCGCGCCCACAGCGGTCGGCCAGCGCGCCCGCGCCGGATGCGGCGACGATACCGAACAGATACGAACAGAAGATCAGGCCGGTTTGCGTCGCGCTGAGATCGAACGGCGGCGCCATCAGCCGGAAACCCGCATAGTTGTAGACGGTGACGAACACGCCCATGACGAGGCATCCCGTTGCGAACACGGCGGGCAATGTCGCGGCCGTCAGATGCTTGCGCCACAGCGCGATGTGATGAACAGCGGTGAGGTCCGCGCGTTTCACGAAATTGCGTGAGCCTGGCAACAGCAACACGAACGCGATAGCGGCGACGACATCGACGATACCGATGGTCAACATCGCCGTGCGCCACGACAGATGATCGCTCATGTAACTCATGCCCACACGGCCGATCATTCCGCCGAACGCCGTGCCGCCGACATACAGCCCCATCGAAAGCCCCAGCCCGCGCGGATCGATCTCCTCCGCGAGATACGCCATCGCGACGGCGGGCACGCCACCGAGCGCCAGCCCTTCCAGCGCGCGGGCGACGAGAATGCTGTGCCAGTCCGCTTCGAGCGCGGCGCAGACGTTGAAGAGCGCGGCGAGTGTCATCGATGCGAAAATCAGGCCGCGTCTGCCGAACCGCTCCGATAGCGCGCCCGCGCAGAGAATCGAGAACGCGAGAAAGCCTGTCGAGAGCGATAGCGCGAGCGAGCTTTGCGCCGCGCCGATATGAAATTCGCTGGCGAAAACGGGCAGCAACGGCTGCACGCAATACAGCAGCGAGAACGTGGAGAAGCCCGCAAGAAAGAGCGCGATGCTGATACGGCGAAAGTCCGTCGAGCCGGGCCGCACGCCGGACGCGCCGGTGGTATTGAAACGTGTGCTGGATGTTTCGATGCGATCGGGCGTCGCAACGGATGGATCAGAGTTCATGGACAAGATCGGCGGTCGACTATGACGCAGGAATTGTCCTGCGCCAGAGCTATACTGTCCAATATATGAAACTGGCTAACCCGATATGTTTTAGCACTAGCATGGAACTGCGTCATTTACGATATTTCGTGGAGGTTGCGAGCGAGCGCAACTTCACGCGCGCGGCTGAAAAGCTCGGCATTGGACAGCCGCCGCTCAGTCAGCAGATCAAGAGCCTGGAGCGCGAACTGGGCGTCGAACTGTTTCGTCGAACGGCGCATGGCGCCGAGCTGACGGGCGCGGGCGAAGCGTTTCTGATCGAGGCGCAGCGCGTGCTGGGCGGCGCGCAACGCGCGGCGCACGCGGCGCAGCGGGCCGCGCGTGGCGAGACGGGACGGCTGCGTATCGGCTTCACGGGGTCGGCGGCGTTCAATCCCGTGGTGCCCGCGCTGATTCAGCGTTTCAAGAGCCGCTATCCGACCGTCGATCTGACGCTCGAAGAAGCGAATACGCCTGCGCTGCTGCAACGCCTGCTCGATGACGAGATCGATGCCGTGTTTTTCAGGCCCGGGACCACGTCGCCAGAGCACGTGCAGACGCATCGCTTCGCGGACGAGCCAATGAAAATCGTGTTGCCGTCAACGCATCCGCTCGCAGCGAAGAAGCGCCTGCCGTTGACGGCGCTGGCCGATGAACCGTTCGTGCTCGTGCCGGGGCCGGCGGGCGTGACGCTTCACGATGAAATCGTCCGCGCGTGCGGCGAGGCGGGCTTCAGTCCGCACCTCGCGCAGCCTGCGCCGCAGGTGTCGTCGGTGATCAATCTGGTGGCGGCGGGCCTCGGTGTGTCCATCGTGCCCGCCGCGATTGCGCAGGTGCAGGTGAAGGGCGTGCGTTACGTCGACGTGCAGGGCGCGAAAATGCGGGCGCGTCTAGCGTTGGGATGGCGTGAAGGGGACGCGTCCGCGCCGCTCGGCAATCTGGTCGGATTGCTGTGACAGCTTAATCTCTCGCCTCGATCAGCCGCATGCGGCGTTCGAGTTCGAAGAGATCGACGGCCGACGAGAGATACGTGTCACGGCGGCTGTGCTCGGCGCGGTCCAGCAGTTCCTCTGCGCGGTCCAACAGTTCGAAGATGAGCCGGAGGAAGTATGCGAACATGGCGTGCTCCTGTTGCGTTGGTTCAGGCGCAACCCTTTGCATCGAGCGTGCCATTTCGGAGATGTCCTTGTCTGGCGGGCTTGCGGGTTATCCAGCGGCCGTCGACGGATACGAATGTGTTCGGATAGAACCAACTTTCGCCCGGCAACAGTTTGCTTTCACCATGCTTCCATGCGGATAACCGCTCGCCAGATGCGGCCGCATTTCGACGGTATGCATTTGACGCGGCGGCCCGACTTCAAGCGCGTAGAAAGCCGGTTCATGAACATTCGACGCAAGGAGAATCCGATTGACACCGCTGGAGAGACTCGAAGGCTTTGACGACATCGTCGCTTCGCTATTGCAGCAATGGAATGCGCCCGCCGTCGGCGTCGCTGTCGTCGTCGATGACGTGCCGGTTCTGACGCGCGGATACGGCTTTCGCGACTATGACAAGCGCTTGCCGTTCGATGCGTCGACGCTCTTTCCCATCGCGTCAAACACGAAGCTGTTCGTCGCGCTGGCTGCCGGCATGCTGGTCGACGAAGGCAAGCTCACGTTCGACAAACCGCTTTCCCAGCACTTACCGGAACTGCGGTTTCATAACGACATCCTGACGCGCTCCGTCACGCTGCGCGATCTTCTCGCGCATCGCACGGGCATCACGCGTCACGACATGATGACCTACGGCGCAGCAGCGACGCCGAAGGATATATTCGATCGCCTGCATCTGATGAAGCCGAGCGCCGGCTTGCGCGAGACGTTCATCTACAACAACGTGATGTACTACGCGGTGGCGCACGCGATCGAACGGCTGGGCGGCATGTCATGGACGGAGCTGGTTCGCCAGCGCATGCTTGAACCGGCGGGCATGCGCGATACTTCGTTTCTCTATTCGGAGTTGCTGGACGAGCCGAATCTCGCCATCGGCTACACCGAGTGCCGCGACCGCCGCGAACTGCGCAAGCTCGACACGAAGCGGAAAAGCGATTCGCCGTGGCCGTCGGGCAGCATGGTATCGACGCTCGACGACATGTCGCGCTGGCTGTCGTTGCTCGTCAACGACGGCAAGGTTAACGACAGGCAAGTGATATCGAAGACCTTGCTGCGCGAGACGATGGCGCCCGCGATACCGCTGCCGAACTCGGCCCCGGAACTATATGGCTGGTGGGAATCGCTCAACGGCGCATATGGGATGGGAAGGCAAACGGAAGTCTATCGCGGGCATCTGTTGGCTTCTCACGGCGGCGATATTCGTGGGTTTCATTCGAAGGTATCGGTCATGCCGAAAGAGCGGATCGGCGTGAGCGTGTTCGTGATCGGCGACCATTGCGCGGCATTGCGCGACGTCGTCCACTATCAAATCTATGAGCGTTTGCTGGGTCTCGAACTCACGCCCTGGAACGAGCGTCTGCTCGGACTGATCGAACCCGCGCGGCAAGCGATGTCGCAGGCGCGTAGCAGCCGCTACGGAGACCGGATCGACGACACGAAACCATCGCATCTACTCGAAGACTATGCGGGCGACTTCACGCATGAAGCGTATGGCACGATCGCGATTGCGCTCAAGAACGGCCATCTGCGCCTGAAGTTTCGCGATCAGGATTTACAGTTGCAGCACTATCACTACGACCGCTTCGACGCCGAAGTAGAGGATCCCGAAGACGACGCACGCTGGCGCATCAACTTTCTGACGACACATGAAGGCGATATCGACCGCTTCGTCACGAAGATCGTCGAGAACGAAGTCGTGTTCGTGCGCAAGGAGTTTGCTCATGCGCCCGCCGTGTTGCAGCGCTTTGCGGGAGTCTACGAAACGGCCGTTGGTGTGCGCGTCGACGTGTTCCTGCGCGACGACGGCACGTTGTGGCTGCGCGTACCGGGACAACACGACGAGCGCTTCATTGCCGCGCGCGATCGCATGTTTCGCATTGCATCCGCGCCGGGCTCGACCTTGGAGTTCATCGAGCGTGACGGACAGATCGTCTCGCTCGATCAGATGACAGGGGCGGGGCGTTTCATTCTTCGCAAGGTGTGACGGCTATATGGACGAGCATCCAGCGTCCCCGGAAAAGCCGGCGTCCGGCCGGTCCCGCGTCAGCACCCTTCGGCAGATACCCGGCAGCGTCTGGGTGTTGGGCTGCGTGAGCCTGTTGATGGACATCTCATCGGAGATCATTCACAGCTTGCTGCCGATGTTCATGTTGGTGAGCCTCGGCGCGAGCGCGACGACGATCGGATTGATCGAGGGCATCGCCGAGGCGACGGCGCCCATCGTCAAGGTCTTTTCCGGTGCGCTCAGTGATTACCTCGGCAACCGCAAATGGCTCGCCGTCGCGGGCTATGGGCTCGGCGCGCTGAGCAAGCCGCTGTTTGCGATTGCACCGACCCTCGGCCTCGTCGTGACGGCGCGCGTAATCGACCGGATCGGCAAAGGCATTCGCGGCGCACCGCGCGATGCACTCGTCGCCGATGTCACGCCGCCGCCGCTGCGTGGGGCTGCGTTCGGCTTGCGGCAATCGCTCGATACCGTCGGTGCCTTTCTCGGGCCGCTGCTCGCGGCCGCGATCATGCTGATCTGGGCGAATAACTTCCGGCTGGCGTTCTGGCTGGCCGTCATTCCTGGTGTGCTGGCTGTCGCGTTGCTGGCGGTCGGCATCGACGAACCCGCGCGCCAACCTGGCGCGAAGCGCGTCAATCCGATCCGGCGCGACAGCATTCGTCAACTCGGTGGCGCGTTCTGGTGGATCGTCGCAGTCGGGGCCGCGTTCGCACTAGCGCGCTTCAGCGAGGCGTTCCTCGTGCTGCGCGCGCTGGATAGCGGCGTGCCCGTCGCGCTGGTGCCGCTCGTGATGGTCGCGATGAACGTCGTGTATTCGCTATCGGCCTATCCGCTCGGCAAACTCGCCGACTCGACGAGTCATGTCAGGCTGCTGGTCGCGGGGCTCGTGATACTCGGCGTGTCCGATATCGCGCTTGCGCACGCGGTTCACTGGAGCATCCTGCTTGTGGGCGTTGCACTGTGGGGCCTGCATATGGGCGCGACGCAAGGGCTGTTCGCGACGATGGTGTCGCATAGCGCGCCCGCGCATTTGCGCGGCACGGCGTTCGGCTTGTTCAATCTCGCGAGCGGGCTTGTGACGCTGGTTTCCAGCGTGATCGCGGGCGCGTTGTGGGACACGATAGGGGCGGCTGCGACGTTCTATGCCGGCGCCGCATTTTGCGTGGTCACGATCGTGCTGCTGCTGGCACGTCCCGCGCGACGCATCGAGCCGCGCAGCTAAACGGCGCGTGCGAACGAGGCTTGCGTTGCCTCACAGTGAAATAAGTTTGCTAACCCCACGCGGCAAGCGACAGGTTTTCTGCCTGAAAGATTCGCAGATGTAATGTCAACCGGACTGTCAGTAAAAGTTATTACCGCGTCAGCAATAAACGAGGTTTTATCGATTAATGCTTTCACTAAGCTATAAAGCTTGCATAATTATTCGTAACAATAAAAGCAGCGACATTCTCTTTGTAATGCCTGTGAATGAAAATGGAAGAAGTGCGAATGTATGTTAAAATGTGCATACATATCAATATGTTATAGAGCAATTTTCAGATGGAAACGTGGTGCTTCAGCATCCCGGTTCCGTATCCGTGTAAAGCGGAAATTACCGCGAGAAACCTAAAGCAATATTTGGAGACGTCGTAAACCCCGTCGAGTGGTGGCGCGAAATAGTGAATAAATTGCGTTGCCGCTTATGTCGATCTTTCTAGAACCGAAAGGGGTTGAAATGCTTAACATCAATACGAACATCATGTCGCTGACGGCGCAGAACAATCTGTCGGGTTCGCAAAACGCGCTCTCGCAGGCGATCAACCGTCTATCGTCGGGCAAGCGTATCAACACGGCCGCTGACGACGCGGCGGGCCTCGCAATCGCTACGTCGCAAACGGCATCGATCAATGCGTTGACGCAAGGCGCCGCAAACGCGAACAACGGCATTTCGATGGTGCAGACCACGAACGGCGCGCTGCAATCGATCGTCGACAACCTGCAGCGCATCCGCCAGCTGGCAGTGGAAGCAGGCGACGGCTCGCTCGACTCGAACGCGCTCGCCAACCTGCAGGCGGAAGTGTCGACGCGTCTGACGGAAATCACCCGCGTTGCGCAACAGACTACGTTCAACGGTCAGGCGGTGCTGAACGGTGTCGGCTCGGTCAACTTCCAGATCGGCGCGTTCAACGGCCAGCAGATCACCGCGAACTTCGGCACGCAGAGCTGGGACGCAAGCTCGCTGGGCATCAGCGGCTTGAGCGTGGCGACCGCTTCGGGCGCGCAAGCCGCCATGAGTTCGATCGATAGCGTGCTGACGAGCGTCAACACCTTCCAGGCAACACTCGGCGCGACGCAGAACACGTTCCAGGCCGCCATTTCGACGACGCAAACGGAAGCGACCAACATGAGCGCCGCCGAATCGCAGATCACCGACGCGGACTTTGCGACGGAAACGGCGAACCTGTCGAAGGCTCAGGTGTTGCAGCAAGCGGGTATCTCGGTGCTCGCGCAAGCGAACTCGATGCCGCAGCAGGTGCTGAAGCTGCTGCAGTAACGGGAACGGCATTGTGCATCCTGTGTCGGGCGAGCGGGATGCACGGTGTTTTCTTCGCTAAGGCAAGCTATGCGCTCAAGGTCTCGAAGATTCAAGTGACGGATAAAGCCGAGCCAGCATTGCATCGAAAGTCGCCTGCGATACGCGCCCCAAGTGCTTTTCCAGCAATCGTCCGTTGGCATCGTAAAAGAGCGTGGTCGGATACGCGGTGACATTCACGCTCTTTGCGAGTGTCAGTTGCGGATCAAAACGGGAGTTATCGATGTGCAAGTTGAGGTCTGCCAGAAACACCTCGACCGTGTGGCGGTCTTCTCCCTGATTCACGAAAACCAGATCGAGTTCGGGATGGTTTGTCTGCTCGCTGGCAAGCACGGGCATTTCGCCTCGACAGGGTCCACACCATGTCGCCCACAAATTGACGACAAGTGGCTTGCCGGTATTTCGATCAAGGCGCTGCGGCGTACCGGCCTCGTCGAGTAGCGTTATCGACGGCACGTGCGAAGGCTCGTCGGATCGTCCCATCACCGCACCAGCGATGCCCCACGCGACGAAGCCCGATATTACCGTGACGGCTAATGAACGTCGTATTGCCGATCGTCGTATTGCGGCAATCACCGCGACGACGATTCCAGCCGCAATGCCCGGTATCGCCGCGAATCCCGCGTCTCTGATATCGAGCATTTGCAGGAACTCGCCGCGATAGCTCGGCAGGTATTGAAGGACGAACACAGCACGCGCGACGAACAGGCCAATGAGTAACGCCGTAAAGAGGGCGCGCTCGACGTCGGATTGCTTCTCGCCAGAGAATCTACTGACGAGTAACGCTACGGCGATGCCAATGAACAGAGCAAGCGGTCCAGCAGGAAGAGCCAAAGGGCCGATATTCATTCGTTTGTTCCAGGTGCGCCATCGTGTTTCTGAATGACCCGGACTATACCGCCTGGAGCGCAACATCATGAATACCCTGGAGGATCAAGAATATGCTCGTTCGTCTCGTTCCACGCTGCGATCGATTTGCGCTCGTGAAGCAATCAGCAAATGGAGGCGAGCGTGACCGCTCGCCCCGACATCGCGACAGACTCACACCTGCGCGAGGCCACCGTCGACGAACAGGTCGATACCCGCAACGTAGCTGCTCTCGTCGGATGCGAGGAACAGCGCTGCGGACGCGATTTCCTCAGGCCGACCGATGCGGCCCAATGGCGTCGCGGCAGCGAACCTGGCGCGCAGTTCATCTGCTTCGGCGGCCGTCGCAACCTGGCTGTCGATGATCGGCGTGTCGATCGCACCTGGGCTGATGGCATTGACGCGAATGCCGCGGCCCTTCAGTTCGACGGTCCATGTCCGCGCCAGCGAGCGAACGGCTGCCTTCGCCGCGCTGTAAGTGTCGTGCGCCGGCAAGCCTTTGACGCCAGCGACCGAACTGGTCAGGATGATGCTGCTTCCATTGCCCATCAACGGCAGCGCTTTTTGTACGGTGAAAATGAGTCCGCGCACGTTGACGTCGAACGTGGCATCGTAATGCTGTGGCGTAATCGCTTCGAGCGTGCGATGCTCGACCGCCCCTGAATTGGCGAACAGAACGTCGATCTTGCCGCGTTGCTCTCCGACAATGGAAAACAGGCGGTCCAGCTCATCGAGCTTCGTCACATCGGCCTGCACGGCCGTCACGTTGCGGCCAATCTGCTGCACGGCTTTATCGAGTTCCAATTGCCGCCTGCCGACGATGAATACATACGCGCCCTCGTCGACGAAGCGTTGCGCGGTGGCAAGTCCAATGCCGCTGCTGCCGCCTGTGATGACGGCTGTCCTGTTTGCAAGTCGATTCATGATGTTGTCGTTCCTGATTCAAGCGGTATCAAGCTGCTTCAAGCGGTTTCGGTTTCGGCATGAAACGCATAGTCGGTATAGCCTCGCGCATCGCCGCCGTAGAAGGTCGAACGGTCGTAGCGGGTGAGCGGCTTGCCGGTGCGCAGACGGTCGGGCAGATCGGGATTCGAAATGAACATGCGCCCGAATGCGACGAGGTCCGCGTGGCCGTCGGTGACGATCTGCCCGGCGCTTTCGCCCGTAAAGCCGCCCGCGGCGATGATCGTGCCGTTGTAGAGGCGGCGCATGTCTTTCGACGTCACGTCCGACTCGCTCGTCTCCTGCTCGACGATGCCGCGAATACGTGGCTCGATGACATGCAGATACGCGAGGTCATAACTGTTCAGACGCTCTGCGACATAACCGAAGGTGGCATGCGGATCGCTGTCCGACATCGTGCCGTACGTGCCGCTCGGCGACAGCCGCAGTGCGACGCGGCCGGGCCCCCACACGGAGACGACGGCATCGAGCGTGTCGAACAGGAATCGCGCGCGATTCTCGATCGGGCCACCATAGGCGTCGGTGCGATGGTTCGTGCCGTCCAGCAGGAACTGCTCGAACAGATATCCATTTGCGCCGTGAAGCTCGACACCATCGAAGCCCGCCTCTTTCGCCAGCACGGCACTGCGACGGAACTGCTCGACAATGCCCGCAATTTCGTCGATCTCCAGCGCGCGCGGCACGATCAGTTCGGCTTCCGCGACGTTGCCGTTCCCGTCGCGGATGGCCGCATGTTCGAGCGAGCGCAACGCGGAAGGGGCAACAGGCGTGACGCCGCCCGTGTTGGCGGGATGCGCCTGGCGTCCCGCGTGCCACATTTGCAGGAAGATGCGCGCGCCCTTCGCATGCACGGCATCCGTCACGCGCCTCCAGCCCTTTACCTGCGCGTCCGTGTATATGCCCGGCGCGTCGACGTAGGCAATGCCAAGCGGCGAGACGGCCGTCGCGTCGCTAATCAGCAGGCCGCCTTCCGAGGCGCGCTGCGTGTAGTACTCGACCATCAGGTCGCCGGGCACGTTGCCTTCCTCGGTGCGCATCCGCGTGAGCGGCGCGAGCACGATGCGGTGACTGAGTTCGAAAGGGCCGACATGGGTACGGCTGAAGAGCGTGTTCATGCGTGCATCCTCTGGATGAGTGTTGAAGATGACGGGATCATGAGCGCCCGTAAAGCCGCGCAGAAGGGGCCTGGCGGGGATAACTGCCATTCCTTGAGAGAATAGGGCCTGACGACTTCGACGAAACCTGGGAGAGGCGCAGCATGGATCGACTGGCCGCAATGGAAATTTTTGTCAGCGTTGCCGAGGCGGGCTCGTTTTCGGCTGCCGCGAAGCGGATGAACGTGGGGCAGCCCGCCATTTCCAAATCCGTTGCACAGCTGGAAGAACGCCTGGGCGTGCGGCTCATCCTGCGTTCGACGCGAGGTTTGACGATGACGGACGCCGGCCAGCGTTTCTACGAGCATGCGAAGCGCGCGATCCAGGAGGCCGACGACGCGGAGCAGGTCGTGCGCGACGCCTCCGACAGCCTGTCCGGCAAGCTGCGCGTCAGCGCGGCGGTGACGTTCGCGTGCCTGCATGTGCTGCCGTCGCTGGACGCCTTCTTGAGCCGGCATCCCAAGCTGGAAATCGACCTCAAGCTCGAAGATCGCATCATCGATCTGCTCGAAGAGGGCATGGACGTGGCGTTGCGGATGGGGGCGCTGACTGATTCGTCGATGACGGCGCGGCGTATCGGGCGAAGTCCGCGGCTCGTCGTCGGCACGCCGGACTATTTCGCGCGGGCAGGCGTGCCCACGACACCCGCCGAGCTGCATCGACATCAGGCAATCGTCTACTCGCAGCGTGGCGGCGGCGAGACATGGACGTTCCACCAGAACGACAGCGACGTGGATGTGACGGTATCGGGACGTGTCCGCGTGAGCGCGGCGGAAGGCATGCGCACGGCTGTCCTCAATGGAATGGGGCTCGCCGTCGCGTCGCGCTGGATGTTTTCTCCCGAGTTGGCATCGGGCAAGGTCGAGGCCGTGTTGACCGACTGGACCTTGCCCGCGGTCGATCTTTGGGCCGTCTTTCCATCGGGGCGGCTGGTGACGGCGAAAGCGCGTGCATTCGTTGAATTCGTCGAGGAGGCGCTCGCTCGGGCGTAATGGCGAGTCGTATCCGCCAAACCCATCACTTGATGGAATAACTGGAATTCCGCGCCGCCTACTACTGAAGACTCCCGTTCAAAACTACATTTCGTTCGACCGACGGGATGTCGGAAGGACACTCAAACATGCCGCGTGATATGCAACGCGAAAGGTTTGAGTCGAAACGGAATGGATAGAACTGGAGAGCAGGAATGGGCACGAGCAGCAAGGTACTGGTAGCGGGCGCGAGCGGACTGATTGGTGTTGCCGCTATCGAGAGCTTTCTCTCTGCGGGTTGGGATGTGGTCGGCATTTCCCGGCGCAAGCCGGACCTGCCGAGCGGCCGCGAATTTGAATTCATCCCCGTGGACTTGCGCGACGAGAACGCTGCGCGTGAAGCGCTGTCTGCGCTCGGCGGCATTACGCATGTCGCGTATGCGGCAATCTACGAGAATGCGGATGATCTGGTGAGCGGCTGGTCGAACGCCGATCAGATCGAGATCAACAACGCGATGCTCCGCAATGTGATTGAGCCGCTCGTTTCAGGAAAATCGAAAGCGACGTTCAAGAACGTGTCGATCCTGCAAGGCACGAAGGCGTATGGCGTAGACCTGCATCCTATTGCCATTCCGGCACGCGAAAGCGACCCGCGCGACGACCACGCAAACTTTTTCTTCGACCAGCAGGACTACGTTCGCGACGCTGGTGAAAAACATGGGTTCACGTATACCGTGCTACGTCCGCAACTCGTGACGGGAAAAACCGCCGGCGCGCTCAATGTGCTTCCCGCTATCGGCGTCTACGCGGCTATCCGCCGCGAGAAAGGCGAGTCATTCGGCTTTCCGGGTGGCCCGTCCTTCGTCTGGGAAATGGCGGATGCCGATCTCGTCGGCGAGGTGATGGTTTGGGCCGCGCAGTCTCCGCAAGCGGCGAACGAGATCTTCAATGTCACCAACGGCGATGTCTTCGAATGGCGCAGCGTATGGCCGGCGATGGCGAAGACGCTCGGCGTTAATGCCGGAGCCGACGAGCCAACGAGCGTCGCGCAATACATTCGTGAGAATGCGGACGTGTGGGCGCAGATCGTCGCCAGGTACGGACTGGCGAGTGGCGATCTTCTCTCTTTTGTCGGACAGGGCGACCAGCACGCCGATTTTGCGTTTGCCTATGGCGCGCCGGCGGGGCCTGTCGCTTTCGTCAGCACGGTGAAGCTTCGCAAGGCGGGATTCAATGCGGCGGTCGATACGCGCGATGCGTTCTGCGACGCGCTTCAGTCTTTTATCGACCGCAAGCTGTTGCCGCCTGCGTTCTGACGGGTTTGTATTCGCCTGCGCAGTGAGCGCTTTCGCGATCAGAACGTGAACTGTCCTTCCGCGGCAAACGTGGAGAGCGGATTGCGCGGGCTCGGCGTCTCGCGTTTCTGCAGTCCTTCAGGCAACGAGGACTTGTCGCCGGGGCGGCCGATCGCGATCGCCGCTTCGACGGCATAGTCGTCGGGAATTGCCAGTTCTGCACGAATGCGCTCGCGTTCGATACCGGCAAGACCATGAGCCTTCCATCCGGACAGGCTCGCCTGCAGCGCGAAATAACCCCAGGCAGCACCCGTATCGAACGAATGCGACGCCAGCGCGACCTCGTCGGTTGCGCCTGGCGGCGTGAATGACCGCTTCGACAGCACGATCAGAATGGCGGCTGCATGTTGCGCCCAGCCTCGGTTGAAGTCATTGAGAAAGCCGAGAAACTGGGTCCAGTGCTCCGTATCGCGCCGTGCATAGACAAAGCGCCACGGCTGCGAGTTATACGAAGAAGGCGCCCAGCGGGCCGCTTCGAGGAACGTCAGCAGCGAGGCTTCCGGAATCGTGTCTTGCGCGAAGGCGCGCGGCGACCAGCGTTCCAGAAACTGTCTGTCGATGGGATGCTCGGCCGTACGTGTATTCGATGAAGTCATGATGGTGATGTGTAGCGTTTGATCGTCGTAGTTTTCGTGCCTGTGCCGGGATATTCCGAATCACGACGTTAAGTGGCCACACGCGCGAATCCAAACAATGTTTGCGCATATCGAAAGCAGCGAATCGTCGATATACGAGGCGCACAGCGCGAAGCGACGCGCATCGTAGCAACGTCAATTTGCATATATTCAATCGTCGTTTGGAAGACGTGATGGGCGTCGCTAGCATGCAGGAACTTTCTGACTTCCTGTTCGACTCATCATGTCTACCGTCGCTATTCCATCCACTCCGCTGGACTCGTCCGTTGCACACGATTCCGCTCGTCCAGCCGTTATCCGCTCCGCGCAGGACGTATCGCGTATCGTCAATGCGGGCGCGGTGAAAGGCAGTAATGCGCGCATCGTGATCGCGATTGCACTAGGCGGCGTGTTCCTCGATGCCTATGATCTGACCTCGCTCGCCTACGGCATCAAGGACATCGCAAAACAGTTCGCACTGTCGCCCGTGCAGGTAGGTTTCGTTTCTTCCGCGATTACGTTCGGCGCGATTCTCGGCGCGTTGTTCGGTGGCTATCTGACGGATCGGATCGGCCGCTATCGCGTCTTTATGGCAGACATGCTGTTCTTCGTCGTCGCCGCGATTGCGGCCGGTCTCGCGCCGAACGCCTGGGTGCTCGGCGGCGCGCGCTTCCTGATGGGGTTCGGCGTCGGGCTCGATCTGCCCGTTGCGATGGCGTTTCTGGCGGAGTTCTCGCGTGTGGCGGGCAAGGGCAACAAGGCGGCAAGCGTCGCTGCGTGGTGCCCCGCGTGGTATGCCGCGACGAGTACATGCTACCTGCTGATTCTCGGTCTGTACGCGATCCTGCCCGAGCACCAGCTCGGCTGGCTGTGGCGGCTCACGCTCGCGTTTGGCGCGGTGCCCGCCATCGTCATCATTCTGGTGCGCAGCCGCTATATCAGCGAATCGCCCGTGTGGGCAGCGAACCAGGGCGACCTCGAAGGCGCTGCGCGCATCCTGAAGCGTTCGTATGGCGTCGATGCCGTTGTCGAACGCGCGACGGCGCCCGTCGCGCAACCGCGCCGGGCTTCGTGGCGCAACTATGGCGTGCTGTTCAACGCCACATACCGCAGACGCACGATACTCGCGGCCGTGATCGGCAGCGCGTCGTCGTTCGGTTACAACGCGATCATCTTTGGCTTGCCTGTCATCATCACGAGCTTTTTCGCGCAAGGGCCTCTGACGACAATCGTCGCATCGCTCACGCTCAATCTGTTGTTCGCATTCGTGGGCGGGTTGATCGGCGTGCGAACCGCACCGACAATCGGTGCGTGGAAAATGACCGTGCTCGGTCATTCGCTGCAATTCGCTTCGTTGATCGGGCTTGCGCTGATCGGTCGTCCGAGCGGCACCGCGCTGGTGGTGGCGGCGATTCTGCTGCTGGGCGGCTATCTGTTCGGGCAAGGCTTCGGGCCCGGTTCGCATTCGATGACTTACGCATCCCTCAGCTACCCAACTTCACTGCGCGGTATCGGCGTGGGGTTCAACCAGACGCTCGTGCGCACGGCTTCGACGATCTCGCTGTTTCTGTTCCCGGTGCTGGCGGGCGCGCTCGGCACGAAGGTGTTCTGGGTCATCGCGATTGCTCCGCTGACGTCGCTGCTGGTGCTGCTCGCGATCCGCTGGGAACCGTCTGGCTACGATATCGACGGCGAGGATTATGTGAGCGTGCCGTCCGTCACTGAGCGCGCGGGCGCCTGAGGGTTCAGTCCATCCATCGGCGGTGCGTTGCAAAGCATTGCACAAATGCTTGTTTGTGCAATGCGCCGCCACTGACTAGATTCGATGAATATTGCCACGAGCAGGAGGACGCATCATGTCGATGAACCTCGCATCGTTTTATCGTCAGGCCGTATTTCATCCCTTCCAGGCTGTGCGTCAGCGGTTGCACGCGCGATCCGCCCACGCCGCTGAAGAACGCACCGACCGGCAGGCAGAGCACTCGCCGCGCGATGCGGGCGAGCGCCTCGAGCGTATAGCCGTCTATGCGCGAGCGGGCTACTTCAACATGGGCTACACGTTCGAGATGTTTCATGTGATCGGCGAAATAGCGCCGGACTAATTGAGTCGCGCGCATGCATGGAGCGTAAGCAATGAGCGATATCGTCGTCGAACAGCCAGCCGTTGTCGAAGCTGCGTTGAACTATCTCGTCGCGACGGGAGAAAAGCCCGCCACGTATGCCTATGAGCCGCCCGCAGGCGAACCACAGCGCAGCGGCGTGTATCGGACGCAGCGTGTGAATATCGTCAATGCACGCGTGTCGCCGCCGCCAGGTGGCTTGTCGCTGGACCGCAATGGCTTTGAACTGCGGCAGCACGCGAGCGCGCTCAGCGACTTCTCGGACCCAGCGGCGATTGAACGCATCTACTACCCTGAGGCCGAAGCGCTGCTCAAGCGCTGGACGGGTGCGAAGCGCGTCGTCATCTTCGATCACACGCTTCGCGACGGCCAGGCGGCGCGAGCGAGCGGTGTGCGCGAGCCGGTCAAATTCATTCACAACGATCAGACTTTCGTCTCGGGTCCGCGCCGCGTGCGCGATCATCTGCCGCCGCATGAAGCGGAAGCACTGCTGAAAGGCAGGGTGGCGATCGTCAACCTGTGGCGTCCTGTCGGATCGACGGTCGAATCGTCGCCGCTCGCATTGTGCGATGCGCGCAGTATCTCGCTGACCGATCTCGTGCCGTCGGATCTGATCTATCCGGACAAGATCGGCGAGACGTATGCATTCGTTTTCAATCCGCGGCACCGCTGGTACTACTTTCCGTTGATGTCGCCGGAGGAAGTCCTTCTGCTGAAAATCTACGATTCCGCGGGCGACGATATCGCACGGCTGACGGCGCACACCGCATTCGATGATCCGTCGTCGCCGCCCGATGCAAGAGCGCGACGTAGTATCGAACTGCGCTCGTTGCTGTTTTTCTGAGCTTACGCTCGCACCCAATCGGCGTGAATCATTCGTCAGCGAACGCGCTTACCAGAGTGTGGGCGTGAGCAACGCACGCCCGCAAAACACGACGATCGCATAAGCTTCGTCTAGCGCGTCGGTGTGTTCGTCCAGTTCGAGTGCCTGTCGCGTCGCATAAGGAGGTGTCCATGACGCACGGCAATGCTCAGCCTGCCGCAAACCGTTTTTTTTCCGGCTTCTCGAAACTCGACGTTGATACAGAGGACGTGTCGTTCAGTGGCGTGACAGGCGGCTCCGGCCCGCCCGTCCTGCTGTTGCACGGCTATCCGCAAACCCACATCGCCTGGCGAAAGGTTGCGCCGACGCTCGCGCAATCCCATACCGTCGTCGTGCCCGACTTGCCGGGATACGGCGACAGCCGCACGCGAAACGATCAGCCGCGATGGACCAAGCGTCGCGTTGCGCACGCGCTCGTCGCCTTGATGGACCGCCTGGGACATGAGCGGTTCGCCGTCGTCGGGCATGACCGTGGCGCACGCGTCGGATACCGGCTGGCGCTCGATCATCCTGCGCGCGTTGCCGCATACGCATCGCTGACTGTCATCCCCACGCTGGATGCGTTTGCGGGCGTCGACAAGGCCTTCGCGCTGAATGCGTGGCACTGGTTCTTTCTCGCGCAACCTTTCGATCTTCCTGAGCGCATGCTGGATGCGGACCCCGACGCATTTATCGATGCGGCACTGTCGAAGATGGCAGGCGGACTCGACGGAATCGATCCGCTGGCACTCGATGCCTACCGGACCGCGTTTCGCAAGCCCGAAGTGCGTCATGCGATCTGCGAGGACTATCGCGCCGCGACTGCAGAGGACCTTCAGTACGACACAGCCGATTTCGACGCGGGGAAGAAGCTGACATCTCCCGTGCTGGTGCTGTGGAGCGAGCGGGAGCAGAGAGCAAGAAAGACGCTGCCTATCGATGTGTGGTCGAAGTGGGCATCGCGCGTGACGGGAAGGGCGCTGCCTGGCGGTCATCTGCTGCCCGAGGACGCGCCGGATGAGGTGCTGTCTGCGCTCGTGCCATTCCTTGCGGAAGCGTTCTAGATATCCCGGCCGCTGCGCCAGCACGAAGCCTGCACCAGACGCGTCGCGCGTTTATGTATAATTGCGAACGATTCTCAATAACGCGTGCGAGCATCGTCGCTGAACCACTATGCAAAACTTTTTCTGCAAGGATTTGATCGAGCGCTTCGGCTACGGCATGGCCGTCTACATCGCGGGGAAGGCCGCCGCGATGCAGCGAAGCATCGATGCCATCAACGACGAGCGGCGGGTGGTTGGCCGCCGTCTGCTGGAGAACGCGAGCATCGAAGAGGTCGTCTCTGTGTTGCGCAGGAAAGGCAAGCTGCCGGCCTGAAGCGCGCTCATCCGCCGGGCGCGTACACGAATTCGAGCCGCGCGCCGTGACTGAGCGAGCGCGGTAGTTCACGCGCTTGCGCGGCATCGGCAACATGAATCGCTGCGCTGAAGACGCCTTCGCCCCGGATCGCGAGATGCGACCGTAGCGCTTCGGCAAGGGCCGTTGTGTTGCCGGCATCGGGATCATCGTCTGCGCGCGTTCGTGCCACGGGCGACAGCAACGTGACTGTGGTCGGACCTATCGGCAGTGTCGCAAAATACACGCCGTGTCCCGTCAGCGCGCCTCGATGCACAGGCACGTCGCCAAGCAGAATGCGATACCGCGCGATGCTCTTCTCCAGATCCGAAACGGCGACATTGACGGCGGCGAGTCCGGTCGCGCCATTGCGATGCGTGCGCGCTTCGCCTTCCGCGACGCGCAGGAAGCGGGGCGTCAGGTCGCCACACAAGAAGGGCAGGTCGCGCGTCGTCGGGCGGCCGATTTGCCATTCGAGCCGTGTGCCGTCGGGCCGGATGCGGCCACCCGGTATGGGGCCGTCATAGTACAGGCCACGCGCATACGTGGCTTCCACAGTACGCGCAACCGATTCGGGCAGCAGCGCGAAATCGACAAAGCCTTCGCCAGCGCGTTGTTGCTCGTCCCACCAGCGATGTTCCCGCGCGTCTTTCAGGAATGCGATCAGTTCGATGTAGCTGCCGTCGGCAAATCCGATCAGCGCGTTGTGCGTTGTCCCGTCGGCATGCATGCCGCCGCGCTGCACGGTGAAACCGAGTTCGGCGAAATCTGCAATGGTCGTTTTGAGGTCATGCACGCGAATCACAAGATGATCTGGCAGCAGCGGCATCCATCCACTCCTCTCGTTTGTCGTCCGACAGTATGGAGCGGGCAGGGATAACGAGGCCACCAACAATATGTCGATAACTTCTTACGCTGCGCGGTTTAGGATGCGCGTCAGTTCGACACGGTTAGATCGGGATTGATGCGATACCGTCCAGCAAAGTATCTCGCAGTGCATCCATCGCAGGATCTCGGAGATTTCGAGGCCGTGGCGCGTCGACGTGAATCTCGCGCGCGATGTGGCTTGGGCGGTCATCGCCGGGCGGCGACAGCAACAGAACACGATCGGACAGGAGAAGCGCTTCGTCCAGATCGTGCGTGACGAGCAGGATGGTCGTTCCGTGCGCGTGCGCGAGCGCAAGCAACACACGCTGAAGGCGTGAGCGTGTGATGGCGTCGACGGCGCTGAACGGTTCGTCGAGTAACAACAGGTCCGGCTCCGCGAAAAGTCCTCGCGCCAGGGCGACACGTTGTGCCATGCCGCCCGACAGATGCTTCGGCAGCGCACCGCGCACGCCGGACAGACCGACTTCTGCCAGTAAGGTATCGACGCGCGGATTGTGCCCCTGTCGAGGTCCGGCGGCGAACGCGATATTATCGGCAACGCTGAGCCAGGGCAGCAACCGTGGCTCCTGAAAGATCATGCCGATCCTGTCGGATGGAACGCGCTGCAATTGCTGCTCTAGCAGCACGGAACCATGTGCATGCCCGTCGAGGCCCGCAATTGCCCGCAGCAGCGTGCTCTTTCCGCATCCGCTCGGGCCGACCAGACTGACGATCTCACCGCGTGCCAGTTCGAACGATACCTGTTCGAATACCGTGCGCTGCCCAAAGCGCCGCGCGAGGCCGCGCACTTGCAGCAAGGGCGGAGTAGGCGGGTTCATGGCGCGTCTCCCGAGACGTGGCGTGCATCGCGCCAGGACAGCACGCGCGTTTCGAAGAGTTTGAACGCGCCGTCGCTCAGTTTGCCGAGCAACGCCAGCAGCAGGATGGCGCCGAACACGAGATCGGGTCTGCCCGTCTCGCGGCCGTCGCTGAGCAGATAGCCGAGGCCACGTGTCGCGGCGATCAGTTCGGCGGCGACCATGAACATCCATGCGAGGCTGAGGCCCGTGCGCAGTCCCGTGAAGATCTGCGGCATCGACGCGGGCAGCAGAATGCGCGTGAACATCGCGCGCGGTGTCAGGCGGTTGAGCTCTCCGAATTCGATCAGCTTGCGGTCGACACCGTGAATGCCGGCGACCACACTGATCTGCACGGGGAAGAACGCGCCAATCGCGATGAGCGTGATCTTGGGCGCTTCGTCGATGCCCATCCACAGCAGCAGGATCGGCACCCATGCGAGCGATGGAATCGCGCGCAGTGCCTGAAACGCAGGGTCGAGCAGCGCGTCGACGCGGCGGCTCAGTCCCATCGCCGCGCCGATCAGCAACGCGAGCGCCGAGCCGAGCGCGAAGCCCGCGTACACGCGCGCGACGCTCGCGCCGATGTGTCGCGCGACGCGTGTACCGCCGAGATCCCACAGCGTTTGTGCAATCGTGCTGGGAGCGGGGACGAGATGCATCGGCAACACGGACGTGCGAACCAGCGCTTCGATCACGGCGAGAAAGACGACGGGCAATGCATACCCTGCGTAGCGCCATAACCGCATGGCGTCGCGCGGTCGCTTGCGCAATGTGCGTTCGCCTGGTGAGCGCGCGCGTGAATCGCGCGTCTTGAGCGCGAGGGTCTGTTCAGTGGCAGCCATGATTCAAGTCCACGCTAATGCAGACTGCTTGCATGCGTCGTGTTGCGTGCGCGTCATTTCGCGCCGTTGCTCGCGATGACGGGCTGCGCGATTTTCGGATCGATCAGCGCGTCGATAACCTGATTGAGATCGGTGCCGTTTTTCACCAGCTGCTCGTCGACGAGAATCGGCGCGGCCGCCTTGAGCGTCGCGATCTGTTGCGCGCCGGGCTGCGGGTGGCTGAAGTCGTTGCGGCTGAGTTGCAGCTTCGCGACCGCGAGCGACACCTTCGATTCCTCCGAGACGATCTTCGCCGTATCGTCGGGATGCACGGCGATCCACACGCGTGCTTTCTCATAGACCTTCAATACGCGAGCCAGTTGCTCCGGATGCTCGCGGATGAAGTCATCGCGTGCGTTGAGCAGGCCCCACGTATTGAAATCGACATTGCGATAAAGCAGACGCGCGCCATCGTCGATTTGCGCGGCGGCCATGTGCGGGTCGAGCCCGGCCCACGCGTCGACCTGGCTGTTCGCGAGCGCCGTGCGGCCGTCCGGATGCTGGAGATTCACGATTTCGACGTCATCGCGCGAGAGGCCCACGGTATGCAGCGCGCGCAACGTGAAGAGGAACGGATCGGTGCCCTTGGTCGCGGCAATCTTCTTGCCTTTCAGATCGGTGAGACTCTTGATGGGCGAATCTTTGCGCACGACGAGCGCCGTCCATTCGGGGCGGGAAAACACATACACCGCACGGATCGGATTGCCGTTTGCCTTGCCGAGTACGGCAGCGAGACCCGCTGTCGAGCCGATATCAATGGCGCCGCTATTCAGATACTCGAGAGCGCGGTTGCTTCCCAGGCTCAGCACCCACTTGACCTGCGTATGATCGGCGGCGAACTCCTGTTCCAGCCAGCCATTGCGTTTGATGACGAGGCTTTCCGGCGAGTAATACGCGTAGTCGAGCTTCAGCTCCGCAAGCGGCGCAGCCTGCGTGCTTCCGAAATAGCAGAGCGCGAGCGCGGCGGCCGCCGTCGTCATGATGTTGCGCAGAACGTGCGCGCGGCGCGCCCGTGCGAAGAATGCAAAGCCCCGAACCGATGCCATCGATTGTCCTTATGGTCACGTGTGATTTGAGCTTCAATGTAACGAAGCCGATCGCATCTGCGAACCAATTAAAGTTCAGAATCAAAGCAGTCCTGGCGCTATTGCAGAAGCGGGTTTCTGTTTCAGCAGACAATGTGGTGCATCATTTACATTGACGCGCGTGCCCTAAGAAGAAATCTGCATAAGCATTCAAGCACTCGATGGTATGTGTTGCCGTAGTGGCTTTCGTAAACTTGCCAGTCATCTTTCCGGCCTTGCTCATCATGACGACACACGTTGAATCCAATCCCGCTTCGCAGATCCAAATAGCGCAGGCGCTTGCGCAGCAATTTGCCGAGAGTGCCGTCGAACGCGACGAACAGGGCGGCACGCCCAAGGCCGAGCGCGACGCAATCCGTGCCAGCGGCCTGCTGTCGCTGTCGATTCCGAAGCAATACGGCGGAACAGGCGCGAGCTGGACACAGACGCTCGATGTCGTCAGAACGTTCGCGCGAGTCGACAGTTCGATTGCGCATGTGTTCGGATTCCATCATCTGCTGCTCGCTACCGTCCGGCTGTTCGGACGTCCGGATCAATGGGAACCCTGGTTCGAGCAGACCGCGCAGAAGAACTGGTTCTGGGGCAACACGCTGAACCCATTGGATACGCGCACCGTGGTGCAACGCGTCGACAACGCGTACGAATTCTCCGGCAGGAAGAGCTTTTGCTCCGGGGCGCTCGACTCCGACATGCTGGTCGCCTCGGGGCTCGATGCCGTCAGCCGCAAGCTGCTGATCGCGGCGATACCCACTTCCCGTTCCGGCATCACGTTGAATCACGACTGGAACAGCTTCGGGCAGCGGCAAACGGATAGCGGCAGCGCGCTCTTCGAAAATGTGCGCGTTGAAGAAAGCGAACTGCTGCTCGAGCCTGGTCCGTTGAGCACGCCTTTCGCGTGCCTGCGTCCGTTGTTGGCGCAATTGATTTTTACGCAGATGTTTCTTGGCATCGGCGAAGGCGTCTTTGCGGAGATGAAGCACTACACGCGCCATGAATCGCGCCCCTGGTTCAAGTCGCCCGCGGAGCAAGCCAGCAAGGACCCGCATACGTTGCGTCGCTACGGCGAGTTCTGGGTTGAGCTGGAAAGCGTCCGCTTGCTGGCCGGGCGAGCGGTACAACTGTTCGACGAGGCCTGGGCGCGTGGCGCGGAACTCGACGAGACAACGCGCGGGCATGTTGCCGTTGCGATCGCGACGGCCAAGGTTGCCGCCACGCGCGTCGGTCTCGACCTGACCAGCCGGCTGTTCGAGGTGGCGGGCGCGCGCGCCACGCATGGCGCGCTGCGGCTCGACCGGTTCTGGCGCAATCTGCGCACGCAAACGCTGCATGATCCCGTCGACTACAAGTTGCAGGAACTCGGCGAATGGGCAGTGAACGATGAACTGCCCACGCCGTCGTTCTATTCCTGAAGATTCGATGCCGTCGGCCGCATTCGAAAACCGGAACCTGTCATAAGCAATGTCAAATTCGATAGTAGGCCGGGCTCGCCTGGGCTGATCCAATACAGGATTGGCCCTGTCCGCAGCAAGCCGCGACGGTTGCGTCGCGAGCGTAGGGCTTTACTCGTTCGTATGAGCCTCCATGTCTACAGTCGAATCCTCTTTGGCCGCAGCGCAATTGCCGCGGCGTCCGGACCCCGCGCGCGTCAAGCGCATTGCTGGCGATTCCGACGCGCTCGCAGCCGCCCATGCGCTAGCGGCTGTCTTCACAACGGGTGCGGCTGAGCGCGATCGCCAGCGCATCCTGCCTTGGGCCGAACTCGATCTATGGTCCGAAAGTGGGCTGGGTGCGATCACGGTGCCGGGTCAATACGGCGGCGCGGACGTATCGTTCGCGACGCTGGCCGAAGTATTCGTGATTCTCTGCGCGGCCGATCCCGCGTTGGGCCAGATTCCGCAGAATCATTTCGGCGTGTTGGGCGTGTTGCGTGAGATCGGCACGCCGGCGCAGAAAGCGCGCCTGTATGGCGAAGTGCTTGCGGGTCATCGGCTCGGCAATGCGGGCCCGGAACGGCGCTCGGCCGCAGCGTCCACGGTGCTGCAGGGTACGACGCGGCTGCGCGCGACGAAAGATGGGTTGCGTCTCGACGGCAAGCGTTTCTATTCCACCGGCGCGCTGTTCGCTCATCGCGTGCCAGCGCGCGCGACGGACGATGCAGGACGTGCTGTCCAGGTCTGGGTGCCGCGCGATGCAGCAGGTCTCACGGTGATCGACGACTGGAGTTCGTTTGGTCAACGCACGACGGCGAGCGGCACGGTGATTTTCGACAACGTCTCCGTCGATCCACAGGATGTGCTGCCGCTCTGGCAGCTAGGCGACCGTCCTGGGTTGTTCGGCCCAACGTCGCAACTGATTCAGGCCGCCATCGATCAGGGCATCGCCGAGGCGGCTGTCGCCGATGCACTCGCATTCGTGCGCGAGCGCGCGCGGCCGTGGATCGATTCGGGCCTGGAGCGCGCGACGGACGATCCCTACATCATCGCCGACGTCGGCCGCCTGCAGATTGATTTGCACGCTGCGCGCGAAGTGTTGCTGGAGGCGGGCCACACGCTCGATGCAGTTGCCGCCGCGCCCATCGATGCCGAGGCTAGCGCACGAGCGTCGGTAGCCGTGGCCGAGGCAAAGGTGCTGACAACACGCATCGCCCTCGAAGCGAGCGAAAAGCTGTTCGAACTGGCGGGTTCCGCTTCCACCCGCGCCGTACATTACCTCGACCGTCATTGGCGCAATGCGCGCACGCATACGCTGCATGACCCCGTGCGCTGGAAGCTGCATCTGCTCGGCAACTATCACCTGAATCATGTGCTGCCTGCGCGGCACTCGTGGAACTGAAGCATGAGCCTCGATATTTCTGAAGAGACGCGCGACATCGTGGACCCTGACCAGGGGACTCCCGACCGCATTACCGACGACGCGCACGCGATACGTGTAGCGAAGCGACTCGCTGAAGACTTCGCGCCGGATGCGGCGGCGCGCGACCGCGAGCGGCGGCTGCCGTGGGCCGAACTCGATGCGTTCGTTGCAAGCGGGTTGTGGGGCATCACCGTGCCGCGTGAATTCGGCGGCGCGGGCGTGAGCAGTGGGACGCTCGCGGAAGTGACCGCGACGATTTCAGCGGCCGATGGCTCGCTCGGTCAGATTCCGCAAAATCATTACTACGCGCTCGAAGTGCTGCGCGTCGGCGGCAGCAGCGCGCAGCAGCGCTTTTTCTATGATCGCGTGCTGGCAGGCGAGCGCTTTGGCAATGCGCTCGCCGAAACCGGCCACAAGGATTTCAAACGCCGCACGCGTCTCGCGCGCACGGCGGCCGGGTGGCATATCGACGGCCGCAAGTTCTATTGCACGGGCGCACTGTACGCGCACTGGATTCCCACGCTGGTGATCACGGAAGAGAAAGGGCGCGACATCACGTGGCTCGCTTTCGTGCCGCGCGACGCCGACGGCGTCGAGGTGATCGACGACTGGGATGGTTTCGGTCAGCGTGTCACGGGCAGCGGGACGGTGCAGTTCAGTCATGTGCGCGTCGAGCCGGAATGGGTCGTGCCGTTTCAGGCATCGTTCGAGCGCCCGACGACGATCGGACCGCTCGCGCAGATCATTCACGCGGCCATCGATCTCGGCCAGGCGCGCGGCGCGTTCCAGGCCGCATTGCAGTTCGTGCGGGAGCATTCGCGACCGTGGATCGACGCAAAGATCGAGCGTGCCGCCGACGACCCGCTGACCATCGCGCAGTTCGGCGACCTTGCGGTGCGGCTGCGCGCGGCGGAGGCATTGCTGCGCCGCGCGGGACGCTTTGTCGATGCCGCGCAGGCCGGGCCGACGGAACGCTCGGTGGCGCAGGCATCGATTGCCGTCGCGGAGGCGCGCGCGCTCACCACGACGGTATCGCTCGATGCGGGTTCGCGCCTGTTCGAACTCGCCGGCACGTCGGCGACACTCGATGGTCTCGGACTCGACCGTTTCTGGCGCAATGCCCGCACGCATACGCTGCACGACCCGGTGCGCTGGAAGTATCACGCGGTAGGCAACTACTATCTCAACGACAAGCTGCCGCCCCGGCATGGAGCCTTGTAATGGCGAGGAAACAGATTCTGCTCAACGCGTTCAACATGAATTGCGTGGGCCATATCAACCACGGTCTGTGGACGCATCCGCGCGACCGGTCGACGGACTATCGGCTCTTGCCGTACTGGACCGACCTCGCTCGCACGCTGGAGCGCGGATTGTTCGATGGACTCTTTCTTGCCGACATCGTCGGTGTATACGACGTCTATCAGCGCAATGTCGACGTGACGTTGCGCGAGTCGATCCAGTTGCCCGTCAACGATCCCTTGCTGCTTGTTTCGGCGATGGCTGCTGTGACTAGTCATCTGGGTTTCGGCGTGACTGTCAACCTCACCTATGAACAACCGTATCTGCTCGCACGCCGTTTCTCGACCCTAGATCATTTGACGCAAGGTCGTGTCGGCTGGAATATCGTCACGGGGTATCTCGACAGCGCGGCGCGCGCGATGGGGCTGAGCGAGCAGCTTCCACACGACGAACGCTACGAGCGCGCGGACGAGTACCTCGAAGTGCTCTACAAGCTGTGGGAAGGCAGTTGGGAAGCGGATGCGGTGTTGCGCGACAAGGGCGCGCGGGTATATGCCGATCCCGCGAAGGTTCATGAGGTTCGGCACGCGGGGCGGTACTACAACGTTGAAGGTTATCACCTGGCGGAGCCGTCGCCGCAGCGCACGCCTGTCCTGTTTCAGGCGGGTAGTTCCGGGCGTGGCCAGCGCTTTGCCGCGCGTCATGCCGAATGCGTGTTCATTTCGCCGCCGAACCGGAATGCTGCGCGAGAAACGGTGAAGGCATTGCGGGAGCAACTGGTGCTGGCCGGGCGTCGGCCGGATGACGTTAAGGTGTTCGCCGGCGCGGCCGTTGTTGCGGGTGCCACCGAGCGCGAGGCGCGGGAGAAGTACGCGGATTATTTGCAGTATGCGAGCCGTGAAGCCGGGCTTGCGCACTTTGCCGCTAGTACTGGCATTGACTATGCGCAATATGATCTCGACGCGCCTGTTGATTATGCGCCGGGCAATGCTATTGAATCGGCTACGCGGACGGCGAAGCAGCATGGGTGGACGCGGCGCAAGTTGCTCGAGATGTTTGAGCTTGGCGGGCGGTATCCGGCGATTGTGGGCAGCGCTGCCCAGGTCGCGGATGAACTGGAGGGCTGGATCGAGGAGACGGGGATTGATGGGTTCAATCTGAGCCGGACTGTGGTGCCCGAGAGTTATGAGGATTTTATTGATCTCGTTGTGCCTGAGTTGCAGAGTCGGGGGCTTTATAAGACTGCGTATGGCGATGGGACGTTGCGGAACAGGTTGTTTGGGGAGGGGGATCGTTTGCCTGCGCGGCATGCGGCGGCGGGGTTTAGGCGGGACTTGGGGTAGCCGTTGCCGGGCGGTGGAGCGGTGGCTTCTGCGTTTGCGCCTTCGCGGCGCGGGCGGTTTGGTGTATTTGCGTCTGCGCTGGCATCCGCGTTTTGCCTTCGCGCTTCAGGTGTCGCTCCTGTGGGTTTGCCTTTGCGCTGGCATCCGCGTTTTGTTAGCGTGCTTCACGCGTCGCCCCTGTGCGGGGCGGCACCTACTTTTCTTTGCCGCCGCAAAGAAAAGTAGGCAAAAGAAAGCGGCTCACACCGCCAGCTCTTGTGCTTGCCTGAGGGCCCCCAACCGGTCCTACGCTTCACACGGTAGTGCCCTGGTTGGTGCTGGCTGCCAACGCTTCGAATGAACGCCTCACCCGCTTCGAATATCCGTACTTGGGCAAGCGGCAGCGAATGGTCTGCGCCGCCCAGGTGGCAAACTGTGTGTAGGTTGTCGCGTCGTATAGCTCGGCGCTCTTACATCGAGGCGTGCGCTATCGGTCCGAAGTGAGGCGCGCGAGGCACTACGGCCTACACACAGTTTGCCACCTGGGCGGCTGTGGACTGTCTGGCACGGCGTGGTGCGACGCGGACATATGAAGCGGGTGAGGCGCACCGCAAGAGCGCTGGCAACGTACATGGGTCACGTGATTGCCGTGTGAAGCGTAAGACCCTTTGGGGGCCCTCAGGCAAAAACTAGAACTGGCGGTGTGAGCCGCTTTCTTTTGCCTACTTTTCTTTGCGGCGGCAAAGAAAAGTAGGTGCCGCCCCGCACAGGGGCGACGCGTGAAGGGGTAAGTCATAACGCGGATGCCAGCGCAACGACCAAAACACCAAACGGCGACGCCTGAAGCACGAAGGCAAAGCGCGGATGCAGGCGAAAAGGCCAGAACACCAAACGGCAACGCATGAAGCAGGAGGGCAAAGTACGGATGCCAGCGCAGACGCCAATACTCCAAACTGCCCGCGCCGCAAAGGCGAAGGCGAAGACGCAAACGCGGCCAGTACGTTTCGCGGCTTTATACGACCACTAAGGTTTCGGCATGAAATCGCACATCGACGGCCTGCGCGCAATCAGCCGCGACATCCTCGATCATTCGGGTCAATCGCGCCTTATCTGCCAGATAGAGGTCGGAGTTCATCCGACTCGCCAGAAGCATCCACACAAACAGGGCCTCGTTTGCGGCAGCAGCGAAGAACACCCGTTCGCTCGCTTCATTTCGTGACCGCTTTTTCCTGGCGGCTTTCGCGAGGGTGGCAATCCGCTTTTCCATCACCAGCGTTAGCGCTTCGTAGTCTATGGTGTCTGCGTTCATACCCGTTCCCGTCTCCTGTCTTGCGAACGCTGCAATGATAGGAGCGAAACAAGTCATGACTTGACAGTGCGTCTCAGTTTGCACGCGAGCATGGAGCCGGAACACAGCAGCACATCATATTTGCGTCAGGTCACGCCAAGTTCGAAAAGGCGATGCGTTTCGTCACGTTCGGTGCCGCCAGCGCGCGCTTTTGTCCAGCCGAGCGCGCGGCTGTAAGCGCCGAGCGCGCCGTTTTGCACAAGTTGTGTCTCGTCGACGGCAACGTGGCCGGCTGCGAACGGATGCACGTACATGGCATCGGCCGGGCAATACAGCTCGCACATGAAGCACGTCTGGCACTCGTCGGGGCGCGCGATGACGGGGATGCCCCCCTTCACCGCATCGAAGACGTTGGTGGGGCACACATCGACGCAACGGTCACACGCGGTGCAGCGTGATTCGCTGATAAGTTCGATCAAAACGATAAGTCCTGTCAGGCGATCTCAGGTTGAACGATGGGCTTCCAGCGGATAGCTGGCGCTTTCACGCCGCCGATCAGCACGCGCGAGGCGTCTTCGGTTCGCAACGGGAAGTCGTCGCGCCGGTGCAGGCCTCGCGTCTCGCGCCGCGCGAGCGCACTCGTGTACGACAGTTTCGCCACGTACAGCAACGCATAGGCGCTGCGGCTTGCGGCGAGCGACGCATCGTCGCTGGAACGGGCGGCGAGTGCGTCGTCGATCGCGCGCAAGGCGGCAGAGAGACGCGGCTCGCTTCGAAACAACTGCACAGCGGGCGGACGCACCTCGCGTTCGAGTGTGGCAGCGGCGGCGCGTGGATCGCTGGTCGCGAGTTGCGCGTAGTGCGGGTCGATGTCGACGGGCGATGCGCTGCCATGCAGCTTCGCAAAGCGGCTTGCTGCCTCGCCCGACCAGCTTCCCGTCGCGATCGCCCAGGCCGCGTTCGGCGAGCCGCCGCCCGTGCGCGCGCCGACGATTGCTTCGCGCGATGCCGCATCGCCTGCCGCATAAAGGCCGGGCACATCGGTGCGGCCGTCGGTATCGACGAGACGGATGCCGCCCGTGCCGCGCACCGTGCCTTCGTGGCGCAGACCCACGGGAAAGCGCGTGCGGAACGGGTCGATGCCCATCCGGTCGTAGGGGAGAAACGCATTCGCCTGGCCCGAGCGCAGCCATCGTTCGACGTCGGGTGTCGCGCGATCGAAGACGGCGAGCACGGGCTCGTTCATCAATGCCTTCGCGACCGGGATGAACGCGTCGTCCTCGTCGATATGGATGGGACGGCCGTCGCCCGTCGAATAACTTGCCCAGATGAACGGCAAACCTTTGGTGACCGACGAGAACGCCGCCGCGAGGCCGTACTGGCTGGAGAATTCCATCCCCGAGAAGAGCGCGCCCACCTCAGCCGCGGCGAGATGACCGTCGCCCGTGCAGACATTGGTGCCGAGCGCACCGCCCAGAAACGCGCAGCCTCCTGTGGCGATCACGCAGGCGTTGGCGCTCACGCGCCAGCGCGAGCCGTCGCGACGCTCGCCGAAAGCGCCCGTCACGCGGCCTTCGCGCTCGTCGTGGACGAGTCCGAGCAGCGGCGCATGGTCCAGGATAGTCACGCCGGCGCGTTTGATCTGCTGACGCATGAAGCGCATGTAGTCCGGACCGCGCAGCGTCGCGCGGTTCGGCGTGCCGTCGTCCTTGCGCGGAAACGGGTAGCGCAGCGCTTCAAGCAGACGCAATTGGCTCGCGGCGGTTTCAAGAATCTGCGAGGTCCATGACAGTTCGCTGAGTTCGCCGCCAGTGCGAAAGCGTTCCTTGAAATGACGCTCGTAGTCGTTGGGGTCCGGCACGTACCAGACATTGTTGTTCGATGCCGCCGCGGCGCCGGAGGTGCCGCAATAGCCCTTGTCGGCGAGTACGACCGTCGCGCCGCTGCGTGCCGCCATCAGCGCGGCCCATGTGCCTGCCGGGCCGCCGCCCGCGACGAATACGTCGGCGCGCAGCGCGATCTGGTCTGCATGAGCGTCTGCATGAGCGGATGACGTGCTCATGCGTGTCCATCCCATGGTACGAGTGCTTTTTGCAGACGTCGCAGTCCCCATTCGATTGAAGCCGCGATCAGCGCGATCACGATGATGCCCATGATGACCACGTCGGTCTCCAGGAACTGTCCGGCGGACTGGATCATGAAGCCGAGTCCGCGCGTGGCCGCGATCAGTTCCGCTGCCACCAGCACCGACCAGCCGACGCCGAGGCCGATGCGGATGCCCGTCAGCACGTCGGGCGCGGCAGAAGGAACCACGACGTAACGCACGATCTGCCAGCGTGTCGCACCGAGCGCCCTTGCGCCGCGAATGCGCCCTGGCTTCACGCGGCGCACGCCTTGCTGCGTGGCGATCGCGAGCGGGGCGAACACCGCGAGCCAGATGAGCAGCACCTTCGACGGCTCGCCGATGCCGCACCAGATCACGATAAGCGGCAGATAGGCAAGCGGCGGAATCGGGCGATAAAACTCGATCAACGGATCGACGATGGCCTGCGCGACGCGGTTCATGCCCGTGAGAATGCCCACAGGAATCGCTGTGACGACTGCGAGTAACAGCGCCGCCAGCATGCGGTGCAGGCTCGCGAGCGTGTGCTCGAGCAGGGTCGCGTTGCTGGAGCCGTCGATAGCCACGATCACGAACTTCTTCGCCACGGCCGCAGGCGATGGCATGAACACAGGGCTCACGAGTTCCAGACGGGACGCAATGCCCCACGCCGCGATCAGCACGATCACGGTCGCCGCACTGATCCAACGCGAGCCCGCCAAAGACCAGCGCGGCACCCGCGTCGCGCGCGGCGCGCCTGAACGGGCGGTAGCCTTCGGCAACGCGGAAGGGGCGCGCGCCGGGTGATCGGCGGCGTTCATATCGTCTCTCCTTCATCGGCGAAGAAGCCGGTTTCGAGTTCGTCGCGCAACCGGACGAACGCCGGTTCGTTGCGGATGGCACGCGCGTTTTCGCCCGCCGCGAAGCGACGGCCGAAGTCGAGCCCGCGCACGGATTCGATACGGCCCGGATCGCCTTTCATCAGCACCAGATCGGTCGCCATGAAAAGCGCTTCCGTAATGTCGTGCGTGATCATCAACATGCCTTTGTCGTAGCGCGTCCACAGTTGCAGCAGATATTCCTGCATGCGTTGGCGCGTTAATGCATCGAGCGCACCGAGCGGTTCGTCGAGCAGCAGATAGCGCGGATCGACGGCGAGCGAGCGCGCGAGGTTCACGCGCTGACGCATGCCGCCCGAAATCTTCCAGAGCGGATAGTCCGCGTAACCGCTGAGGCCCGTCAGCGCAAGCAGCGAATCGACCTTTTCGCGCAACAAGCTGCGCGGCACGCCTCGAAGCTGCAAGCCAAAGCCGATGTTCTGTTCGACGTTCTGCCAGGGCAGCAATGCGTCATCCTGCGAGACGACGCCGCGTTCCGCGCCCGGCCCGGTGACGGCGACGCCATCCAGCGTGACCTTGCCCGCAGTGGGCGCGATGAACCCCGCGATCACGTTGAGCAAGGTGGTCTTGCCGCAGCCCGAAGGACCGAGCACGACAGTGAAGCTGCCGTCGCGCAGATCGAGATCGAGGTTCGACAGCACGGTCCGGCGTCCCGCGCCGGTATCGAAGTCGACGCTGACGGATTCGACGCGGATCATCGCTTGACCTTACTGTTTGCTTGCCTGCTGCACATAGGCCGAGGTCACCGTCGGTCGATAATCGGGCAGCACGGCATCGAGGCGTTTCTGCTCCTTTAGGAATTTCGACGTGTCCGCGAGGGCGGTTGCCGTGCCCCCGCCGAGCAGCGCGCTACCCGACTGCTCGGCGAGCAGCGGATAGGTCGTGCCATGCAGCAGTGGCGGCACGTCGGCAGGGTCCGATCCGCTGACACGCGCAATCGCCGTCACTTCCGGCGAACTCGCCGTCCAGTTCGCGCCGTTCTTGCGATAGTCCTCGTTCACCTGGCCCGTCACCTTCGCGAAGCTCACCAGAAAGTCGGGATGCGACTGCGCGAAATCCTTGCGCGCGACCCAGGCGAGGAAGGTCGGCGCGCCCCATTTGCGTACGTCGGCGGAGGTCGTGAAGACCTTGCCCGTCTTCTGGATCTTGCCGAGCGCGGGCTCCCACACATACGCGCCGTCGATGTCGCCGCGCTGCCACGCCGCTGCGATTTCGGGCGGCGCGAGATTGAGGATCGTCACGCGATCCGCAGGGATGTTCCAGTGCTTCAGTGCGGCGAGCAGGCTGTAGTGCGTGGTCGACACGAACGGCACGGCGATCTTCTTGCCGATCAGGTCCTGCGGTGTGTTGATATTGCTGCCGTTGCGCACGACGAACGCTTCGGCGGAGCCGATTTCCGCCGCGACGAAGAACGTCTCGATCGGCAGGCCTCGTGTGACGCCCGCGGCCAGGGGACTGCTGCCTGTGAAGCCGACCTGCACGTCACCCGATGCCATCGCGGCGATCACGTCGGCGCCCGTGTTGAACTTGCGCCAGTTGATCTGGTAGCCGCTGTCCTTCTCGTAGAGCCCTTTGGCTTGAGCGATCTTCGAAGGCTCGATGTCGGTCTGATAGCCGATGGTGACCGTCTTGTCGGCGGCATGCGCGGGCGACGCGCCGAGAATCGCGCTGGCGAACAGCGGCGCGATGAGGCGAACGAAAAACCGTGTATTCATTGGATGGTCCCCAGAGTGGTAAGCGAATACCGTTAATTTGCGGCGCGACGCTCAGCGCGCGGAATACAACACCGCATCGATCTCGACGCGGGCATCGCGGCCCAGTTGCGCAACGCCGATCGTGGTGCGCGCAGGCAGCCGCGCCGCATCGTCGAAGTAGCGGTCATAGACACGGTTGAAGCCGGCGTAATCGGCGTTGAAATCGCGCAGATAGATCCGCACGAAAACCGTATCTGACAGCGCAAAACCCGCGTGTTGAACGATTTGTTCGATGTTGTGAAAACACAGCTTCGCCTGCGCTTCGATGCCCTCAGGCAAGGGCTTGTCTGGCGCGTTGGGATCGACGGGAAGCTGGCCTGTCACATGCAGCCAGCCGTTGGCCTCTACCGCATGGCTATAACGTGCCGATGGCGGCGGCGGGGCAGCTGTGGGCGACTGATGAAACACGATGGAAGACATGCAGTTTCGACTCCCCGGACGGCTTGAGTGCTGGATAATCGATGCGTCGTTGTTATAACAACGTCACGATGAGGCGAGTATAGATTTGCGCTCATCGCACGCTAAACGATCATTTCTGACATGCTTATCTGGCCGCTGGATTTGGCTCGGGGTTGGGCTGTTTGGCACAATGACGCAGACAGCAGCGGAAGGGTCGCTGCAACCATTCACATATCGATGAGAAGAAACAGACAATCCACCGCGCCCCTCTACGAGCGCATTCGCGACGCGCTGCATGCACGCATTCTCGACGGCACTTATCCGCCTGGAACGCGTCTGCCGATCGAGCATGCGCTGTGCGAGTCCTACGGCGTGAGCCGGATCACGATTCGTCAGGCACTGGAGCGATTACGTCAGGAAGGATGGATCGAAAAGATTCACGGGCAGGGCACCTTCGTGCAGAGAGCGCGCGCCGTGCAGAACATCAGCGCGCTGCAGAGCTTCTCCGAGGCGATGATGCCGCTCGGGCACCGCGTATCGAACCGCGTCGAGGGCGTGCGTGTGGTGAGCGTCAACAGCCAGCTCGCGAGCCGTCTGCAACTGGAAGCAGATGCGCGCGTGACGGAAATTCAGCGCGTGCGCTTGCTCGATGGCCTGGCCGTATCGTTCGAATTGACGTATGCGGCGCGAGAAGTAGGGGAGCAGTTGCTCGTTGCGGACCTCGAGAACCGCGATATTTTTCATGTGATCGAGCAGGATTGCGGCGTGCGCATTGGCCATGCCGATCTGTCGATCCGTTCAATGCCGGCGAGCGAAAAGGTCGGGCTCGCGCTGGGCGTCGGGCCCGGAAGTGCGTTGCTCGGTATCGAAAGGCTCGTGTACAGCCGCGATGGCGCGCCTGTTCTCTTCGAAGCGCTGAGCTATCGCGGCGATGCGTTCCAGTATCAGTTGAGTATCGAGCGGGCGAAGCGGTAGATCGAGGGGACTTGCCGGGTATAGCGCGTTACCGCGAACAGTCAATGCGCTGTTATCCTGAACATGGCGCATCCGACGCGAAAATGTGTCGACGCGTCGATGTAGGTCAAATGGAATGTGGGCATACAGCAAGGGAGCACAGCATGGACATGGAAAAGCCCATCATCACGCCGGAAGAATTCGTGGACGAGATCAACCGTCGCCTGCCGGAACACGACTGCTATACGCAGGGCTTGCAGATGTTTCTCGTACCGAGGGGCGCAATGCCCGATGAGGCGATTGGAATCGACTGGGAACCGCGAAATGCACGCAACGGCGTGATCGCAGTCAGCGAAGTTCACAGAGAGGTTGCCAGCGAGTTTTCCGTCAGCAAGCACCTCGGGCGTCGACACTAGGGAGCGTCGCATTGCCCCACATGCACTCGGCGAGTCTCTCTGATCAGGAGATTGTGTACTTGTTCTGAGGGCCGCCGGTGTACACCGTTCTCGCGATCTCCAGGATTTTTTCGCGGTTGTGGTCGAACGCGGCGAGCAACGAAGATTCGTCAGAATCCTTGTTGGGGTTCAGTTTGACGAGCACCACATCGTCGACCTGGAAGACAATCTCACGGGCATTGTCATAGCCCCAGAAGCACACACAATGTCGCGACGCATCGTGGATCCGGGCCGGATTGGGAAAGTTGATTACCGCGCTGGCTTTTGCCATTTATTCACCCTTACAGACATATCGCCACTTGCTCGCGTTGACATCGAGGCGGGCATCCATCTCCAGACGCTTCTGCGCGCGTTCGTTTTCCGCCTTCTGTTGCGCCGAGACACGCGCCGCCTGCTGGCTGGCGTAGTCGCTTTGCTTTGAAGGAGGGGCCGGATACACCTTGGTTTGCTTTTGCATATGGATTCCAGAAAGTAGTTGCAGAATGATTTTGATGCTGTGACATATACGGCTTACTGCATTGGGCGCTTCATTCCCTCTGCCTCGATCGCAGCGTTGCGTTCCTCGCTCGCCTCAACGGGTTCCATTGATTCGTCGAGAGAAGCGATCGCCCGTTCTGTGACAGACCTGGTTTCAGTGAAAGCTGCGCCAGATGCGCCGTCTTCGTCGACGGGAGGTGCCAGCATGTCGTGGAGCATCGCGTGTAGCTCGGGCGTGTTCCAGGGCGCGCTGCGCTGTTTTCTCTGTTTTATGTAATGCCGCACTTCCGCGTCCTGTTCGGCGGTCAGTGGCAGGCCGCGGAACGTATTTTGAGGCGTGGCTTCGAACATGAGAGCCTCCTTCGTTCACTATAGTTCGAGTGTAATCCTATTGTTCGATAAGCGCGAACTGTTGGTGACCGTGTGGCGTAATTCGTTCATCTGCAGATTCGAACGCGCCAGTCATATTCCCGCAATCTATACCGATTCCTGCGCAAAGCGCGCGATTTACCGATGCTATTCGTGCTGCCGTATCGCCCATGCCGCAACCCGAAAAATTGAGGAGTTTTGACTTTGTAAAGCAGTGTATGCTGAACCGCACGTCTTTCGGTGATGGACGGATGGGGAAGAAAGACATGAGTGGACCGCGATGCCTCACGGTGCGGCACAAAAGCGTTTATCGCTATTCCGAGCCGGTGAGCTTCGGCGAGCACAGGATGATGTTCCGCCCGAGGTCCAGCCACGATTTGCGTCTGGTTAGCTCGGAATTGCGTATTGTGCCGACGCCTTCGCGCCTGCACTGGATGCACGATGTCTTCGACAATTCAGTCGCGGTCGCGACGTTCGCCGAAGAGGCGTCCCAACTCGTATTCGATAGCAGCGTCACGCTCGAGCATTACGAAGCGCCCGCGCCCGAGTATGCGATCGAGCCGTATGCCGCAACCTGGCCATTCGCGTACACCAACGATGAAGCAACGGAACTGGTCAACGCACGAAGCCGACGGCATCCCGATGCAGATGTCGACAAATGGGCCCAGTCTTTCATTGCGCAAGGCCGCGACACCTCGACGATGGCGTTGCTCAGAGACATGACGGCTGAGATCAAAGAGCAGTTTCTTTACGCGCGGCGCACGGAGAAAGGCGTCTACCGTCCGGCTGATACGCTGAGTTTTCGTAGTGGGAGTTGCCGGGATTTCGCGGTTTTGATGATCGATGCCGTTCGTTCTCTCGGACTCGCTGCACGGTTCGTCAGTGGCTACGTTTTTATTCCGGATCATGACGCCACGTCAGGAGGCGGTTCCACTCACGCGTGGCTGCAGATATTTCTGCCCGGCGCAGGATGGGTGGATTTCGATCCGACCAACAGCATTATCGGAAATCAGCATCTGATCCGGGTTGCCGTGGCTTGGGACCAGCACCAGGCGTTGCCCTTGTGGGGAACATGGACGGGGGCACCCGCGTCGTTCCGGGGTCTGGATGTCGACGTCAGTGTCACCGAGGACGGCTGTTGAATTTTTCTTCGAGGGGCCGCTGTAATGATGCTTCGCGTAGGCTATAGACTGATTTACGAGTGCGAGCAGCATACGCCGATGATGCTGATGCTCAACACGCACTTCTCGTGTGTGCAGAATGTGCTGTCGGCCGACCTTCTTGTCGTTGATCCACCCGTCGGCATTGCTCAGTATCGGGATGGTTTCGGTAATCTCTGCAGCCGGCTAGTTGCGCCGCCGGGCCGGTTCGAGATGTCGACGACCGCGTTGCTCGATGTCTCCGATCGGCCCGAGGAAACGGCATTTTTGGGTCACCAGCATCCCGTCGAGGAATTACCTGACGAATGCATGGTGTTTCTGCTGGGCAGCCGCTACTGCGAGACCGATTTGTTGTCCGAGGTTGCCTGGGAACTGTTCGGTAAGGTGCAGCCCGGCCGTGATCGCGTGCAGGCAATCTGTGATTTCGTGCATCGGCATATCGACTTCGGCTATGAGTTTGCCCGATCGACGAAGACAGCATGTCATGTCTATCGCGAACGACGCGGGGTGTGCAGAGACTTTGCACATCTGGCCGTCACGTTCTGCCGCGCGATGAATATTCCCGCGCGGTACTGTACGGGCTATATCAGTGACGTCGGTGTGCCGCCGCCTCATAGTGCGATGGATTTCGCGGCCTGGTTCGAAGCTTATGTGGGCGGAAGCTGGCAAACATTCGATCCGCGCAACAACGTGCCACGCATTGGACGGATCCTGATGGCCCGAGGACGGGATGCTGCCGACGTCGCAATCAGCAATACGTTCGGTCCGGCCAAGCTCGTTGAATTCACCGTGCATTGCGCGCCTGAAGAGGGCTAGGCGGACGGGCAATGGGACGTGAGGCTCGGTCCCGGCACATGTAGGGTCATCCGTCCGTAAAACGCCGCAGGGCACCGGGCGTAGTCGCCGACTGCACACCATAACGGCTGCGAAGTTCGTGCATCGCGGCGAGCGTGATATACGCGGAGCGGGTCATGTGACGCTCCTTTGCGTCGCCATCGATTTGCCGCAACAGATCTTCGAGCAGACTGATCTGTACGCCTACTGCTTTCGACGTCACACGCGCAAGATTGATGTCGATAAACATCCAGAGTCCTTCCCCGTCATCCATATCGAGCTCGTGCAATTCCGATGTGCTGTTGGTAGGCGCCGGTATGAGTTGCTCGCTTTGGTCATACATCAACTCGACGACCTTCTGCGCATTGCGCTTCAGTTCGCCAAACGATTTTCCTTGCGCTTCGGCGCGGGGAAAATCAGGGAAACTGGCGCGAAAGCCAGCGTCGCCATCGCGGCATACATAAACGGGATATTGCATAAGTGCTCCTCAAATGATCCTCGCAGGTGCAGCCACGCGGATCCGGAACGGGAAATGGTGGGAAGGCGAAGGGATGAATTGACGATGCGCGTAAAGCCGAGGAAACGCAAACTAAATCGTGATGAAGCGGGGAAGGAGCCGCATTGGGCGGGAACGTCCATTGCGCTACTGTTTTCTCTAACCCACTACGAGGAATTCCCGGGCATCGGGAGGGCGTATTCATGAAAAATCCATGGCTGAAAAAGAACCCGTTCTTGAGCATGTGGCTGAGTGGCGCGAATGCCGTGGCTGGGTCCGCGCGTGGACGCGTGGCAGCCGCCGCGAAGCGTGAGACGGTCAACTTCTGGACCGCGGCGCTGACGCCGCCAAAGCCGAAGAAGCGTCGGCCGCGTCGCTGATTGGATGAAAGCGGATCGCAGCCGGCAGGGCAGAGCGCTGGTCACGGCGGCGAGACGCCCGGAGAAAATAGCTGGCAAAAAAATAGATCGCGACAGCCGCAATAAATGCGCACAGAATGACGGGATAACGTAGCCGCACCCGCGGCTGGGCGAAAATGGGAGAATCATGATGGCAAAGGGTCAACTGCGCGGTAATCGCGAGGCAAAGAAGCCTAAACAGCCGAAAAAGCCGTCTCCTGCCGCGAACCTTTCTACCTGGAAGACTGCGCCGAAGGCAACAGCACGAGACGAAGAAGGCGCGCACAAGAAATAATCTGTGGCTCCTGGCGTTGAGAACGTGGACGTTCTCATGCATTCGCCGGGAGCGAATCAGACAGGTAGTCGGGGAAAGCGAATTAGCGAAGGGGATTAAGTCAGAGATCGGATTATCACTGCGAGTTCGGGTAAATCGGGGAGAGTCTTATATTCTCGCCAGCGCTTCCGTTTGCCCGCACCTTATTCATATCATGATTCAGCTTTTTCCCCTGACTTCGCGATGCAGCTTCGCGCTATCGAAAAGGCGTGAATGCCAATCGACCTTTGATTGCCTTGAAGAGGGAGTCACCATGAGTAGCCAGTCCTGTGAAGCATATCGCGGCTACAGCATAGATGTTGAAGTCACGGCCAACAACGTCGTTTCGCTCAGCGGAAGAGAGCTTCGGTACTCTGTGTCTTGGTCGATAATCTCACTCCACGTGCTGTCCACACCCATTGCCAGTCTTCCCGAGCGACTGGAGTTTTTATCGCCGGATGACGCCTTCTCATACGGCGAACGGCGGGCGCGCACGTTTATCGACGGCTCGTTGTTATCCGATGTTCAATGAACTGGTATGCGGCTGAAACGACTATTACTCGCTGCGCTCGCAACCTGCCTTGTCGCGACTTACGTTCATGCGCAAAGCAACGCGTCCGGCCCGTTCGTCACGCCCTCGGGCACACTGCAATTCTCGCGTGCAGACCGCGATTTCGTGGGGATGCTCGACAAGGTTATTTTCGATCGCTTCGGCGCGAACACGCTCGCGCATTTCGATGACGTCGACGACGCCAGTCAAACTGTCACGCGTACGCTTGTGCAGACCGATTCCGGCCCGGTGCTGTACGATTTTCGCCGTCAACCACCACTCGTGCAGCGCTCGGGTAAGCGCATGACGGTCAAGCGCGTGTTCTGGCAAGGTGATGAAGTCGTGATGCAAAGCTCGCAAGGCTGGTTCCGGTTCAAAAGCGGCGTGTTGACGAAGCTCCAGTCGTCCAAGAGTACTTACCATTGATCGCACGCAGCGCAAACACACGCAAGCCAGCCATGGATTTCTATAAGGCCTTCTCAATGTAAAATGCGATGCCGAGCTAATGGGCAGTCAATAACTAGAATAGACGGGATAGAGCATGCGATCACCAGATGCGGGGTCATCGTCATTTACTGGCGATACACTATTCGAACTCGGACTGAATATACCGCCGTGGCTGATGATTCCTTTGGCGCTGTTAGCCACCGAGTTGTTGCCCCTGCCGCTCGACTATGTTGCCAATGTGTTCTTCCCGGATCAGCAGATTGGCGGCCCGGGTCTAGGCTCACACGGCATCGTCTCTGCCTTGATTCTCGGTTGCCTGATCGCGCCTCTGGCTGAAACCGCATTCAACCAGTGGGGATGCATCACGTTACTTCGCAAGAAATTAGGTGTCAGCCCTTGGACAGCGATCGTGTTGTCGGCAGCGCTCTTTGCGGCTATGCATACCTATAGCTGGAAATACGTGCTCACCACGTTTCCCATTGGTGTCGTGCTGGGTTATGTATTCGTAGTCGAACAAATGCGTCGGGGCCGGGCCTTCTGGATGGTCGCGTTGATTCATTCGTTGCGCAACGCCATTTCTATCGCGCTTGTCCATTACCTGCCGTGAAAATCGCGCGGGCGAACGATTGTCTTTCTTCCCCGCCGTAGCTATGCGAACTCACGTACGAGCCCCCAGGGCATCCCCAGAAACAAAACAATTGACGTGATTGGTTCGGTTCCCGCGCCTGGCCCGAACGATGTTTGCATTCAGCTTGCAATACTCGAAAAGTTGCCTATCGTCAGTTGTCGGGGCGTTCGTTCCGCGCTTCCAGGGAACAGTCGCGCGGGCGCATAGGGCGCCGGGCTTGAAATGACAGTCGCGTAGCCAACAACAGAGAGGTCGTCGTGAAGCCGGTTCCTCCCGCGGTGCTGTTTTCCGTTTCCGTTGTCGGCGCTGCGGCCGGAGCGTGAGGTGTCCATGCCCGGCGCCGAAATCAACCAGTATGCGGCCGAGCTGGGCACGCAGCTGTCGGCTGTAGGGACGCAGCCGGCAAACCGGATTGCCTCGCTCCTGCAGGCAGCGACGGCACTTGCGGCGTTGGCCGATCGTTCCGCTGGCTCGATGACCAGCGCCGAATGGAAGACGGCTGTGTCGCAATGGGAGGCAGCCCGCGACGCCTTCGGCGCCGCGCTGGCGAAGGCACTTCTCGGTCCTCTCGCGGACATCCCGGGGGTCGCCGCGCTAGCGGACGATCTGGGCAAGCTGTCCACCGAGGGCGTCCACGGCAGCGTTGACCTTGGCCCGGTTCATCTCGAAGTCGCCTCGTCGATGCTGGTGATCCAGCCGCCCGAGTTTAGCGACCTGGTTGGCACGCCGGACCCGGTGACGATCGGCCCTTACCAGGTCGGGGAGGTTGCGGCCAGCATCGCGTCGCCATTCGGCGGCGGAGGGCCGGGCGGTGGATCGCTGGTCAGGCTGCCCGCAGCGGGCGGGTTCGGCGGCACGCTCGAACTGCCGCTTGGCGCCGTGCAGGTGACGGCATCCGCAGTGCTCGCGACCATCAACGGCCAGCCGTCATTCATCGCCGTCCTCGGCGTGCAATTCCTGCCGCCCGTCCAGTTGTCCTTTGGCTTCTCGCTCGACCGCGTCGGCGGGATTGTCGGCGTCAACCGCCGCCTCGATCCCGAGGCATTGCGCGCGGCCGTGCGCACGGGCGGCGCCGGCGATGTGCTGTTCGCCGTGAAGCCGCCCGCTTCGCCGTTGTCGCTCGTGACGGCGATCGATCGTTTCTTCCCCGCCCAGCCCGGCACGCATCTGGTCGGCCCGACGCTCAAGCTCGCGTGGCTCTCTTTCGGTCCGGCCGGGAGCCTGCTCGGACTGGACCTGGGCGTGATCGTCGAGTTGCCGGCGGGCCGTGTGGCCGTGCTCGGCGTGGGCCGCATCGCGATTCCTGGGCTCGACGTACTGCTCAATCTGCGGCTCGATGTCCTTGGCCTCGTCGATCCCGTGGAGCAACTGGTCAGCGTGGACGCGAGCCTGGTCGACAGCAGCGTGCTTGGCATCTTCGAGGTCTACGGTGACGGCGCGATGCGGCTCAGCTGGGGCAGCTCGGCATACTTCGTGGTCAGCGTGGGCGGCTTCTTCCCGGGCTTCAATCCGGAGCCGGCCCGCCTTCCGGCACTGCGGCGTGTCGGCATGACGGTGAACAATCCGGTGCCCATCATCGACATCCGCACCGAGGGCTATTTCGCCTTCACGACCAATACCCTGCAATTCGGTGGCCGGATGGAGGTCTCCATCTCGCTTGGCATCGAGGCGCATGGATTCGTCGAGGTCGATGCACTCGTCCAGTTCCGCCCGTTCCATTTTGAAGCGCATATCGCGGCGGGTTTCGGTGTGTCGGTGGAGGGCTTCAGTTTTGCGTCGGTCACGCTGTCGGGCATGATCGGTGGCCCGGGTCCCATCGTGATACGCGGCACGCTCTCGATCAGCGTGTTCCTCTTTTCTCTGGACTGGGACGAAACCTTCACGTTGGGCAGCGGGCCCGCCGATGCGCTGCCCGCGCCTGCCTCTCTGCTGAAGCTCATCGCTGAAGAGCTTGGCAAGCCGCAGAGCGTGCAGAGCGCGAGCATCGCGGACGCGCAGGTGGTGCTGAAGCCGCGTCCCGGCACGCCGGGACTGGCGGCCGTGCCGGCGACGGGCGCGCTGCAGGTCTTGCAGCGCCGCGCACCGCTGGGCTTGCTGATCGACCGTGCCGATGGACGTCCGCTGGGTGGGCCGCAAGGCGTGAAGGTGGACGGCGGAAGCGGCGACGTGACCGAGCGCTTCAGCCCCGGAAGCTACATCACGCTGACGCAGGCGGAAGCGCTGAACCGGCCTCCATTCGATGTGCTGCCCGCCGGCCGCGTGCTCTCGTTGGCCGATCCGCTGCTCGATGCGAACCGAACGCCCGAGGACCGCGAGGTCGAGCAGATCGTTATTGTCGGCAGCCGCATCGTGCGCGAACACGCGTGGACGCTGCTGACGCCGCTCGGCGAGCTGTCCGCGATGGTGGGAGCGGCAGCGCGCCCGCCTGCTCTTAGCGACGCCGCGCCGGTCATCACCGCGACGGCGGAACAATGGAGCGCGTCGAACACCGCCGAAGTCTTCGGCAGCGCCACGGCAGCGCATCAGTCTGCCCGCTATCGCGGCGGCATTGCGCTTGCCGCCAGCGATGCGGCGGCACCCGTCGACCTCGCCACGGTGTAGCGGATCATGGCAAACAACAACTTCTTTTCCCACTTCGACAAGGCGCTGCGAGCCGGTGCGACGGCCGCCGGCGGCGGCAGGCTGCAGGGCCAGGTCGAGGTGAAGCTGGTCGATCTCAACGATGCGACGAACCAGGCCACCGCCAATGCGAGCTACGAGCTGTTCGGCCCGGGCGACGTCGAGCGGCTGGCGGCGGGCGCGATCACGCGGCGGTTTCCCGCGCCGTTCGCAAGCAATGCCGAAGTTACCAAGCTCGCCCTGGTGGAATTTTCGGCAGTCGACCTGCCGTGGCGCTACACGCCGCAGCTCGCCGGCGCGGATGGCTTGCGTCCGTGGCTCGTGCTGGTGGTCGGCCAGCGATCGGCCAACGATATCGTGCTGCGTCCCGATGGCCGCGTCACGCTGGGGCTCGTCGCGCAGTTCAATCATCGGCTCGGCGAATCGCTGAAGTGGGCGCACGTCCATGAGGTGGCGGGGCACGCGACGGTCGCGCGGCTGCTGGCGCCGACGCCTGCCGGCGCGGGCAATTATCTTGACGACACGGAATATGTCGCCTGCCTTGTGCCCGCGTTCACTGCATCGGGCGACGACGCGTGGGACGGCACCCGGCCGGTGACATGTGCGCTCTATGACTGGTGGTCGTTTCGTACGGGGCCCGCCGGGGACTTCCGCGATCTGGCGCGCAAGCTTCACAAGGCCGCGCTCGTCCCCAAGCCCGGCGGCAAGCCATTCGGCATCGCGCAGGTGAGCTACGCCAGCCGCGCCGCGCCGCAGAAGACGACCCAGTTGCAGACGGCGGGCGCACTGCGCCTTCCTCGCGTGCCGGGCGACCCGCCCGATCCCGCCGACGATGCGCCGCCCAACGATGTCGTCCAGGAGACGGCGGCGCTTGCGCGCCGGATCGTCACGCCAGACGGTCGTCCCGTCGTGACTTCGCCGCGCTACGACGCGCCCTTCGGCGATGCGAACGGACCTGACGATCCCGTGGATAACGGCTGGATAGCGCAGCTTCGCAACGATCCGCGACTGCGCGGCGCCGCTGGCCTCGGAGCATGGAACGCGGTCGAATGGCAGGACAGGATCAGCGCCGCCGCGGCTTTGAAGGCGGGAGACCTCGCGATAGCCGCCGGCCGTATCCGTCATGTGGCGCTGGGTGTCGAGGTGAGCCGTTCGCTATGGCGCCGCCGGCTGCCGGCCGATTCGCCCGAGCGTATCGCCGTGCTGATGCCTTCGCTGGGTCGATTGCTGACGACGGCTGGCCGATCCGCACTCGACGAGGTCGCTGGCCGCACCCCGCAGTTGAGCCGCGCGTTGCTGTCGTCGGCGGCGCGGCGCGCGCTGCGTCCCGGTCCTGCGCGCACTGCGCTGTCCGCCGATGGCCGTGCGCCGTTCGGGGCCGTCATCGTCGCCGCCAACCAATGCCCGGACGACCGCGCGGACCCCGCCGGCATCCGCTCGACCGGGCGTGATCCCGATGCCGCCGTCAAGCAGGCGATCGTCGAGGCTGCGCGCGGCGACATGGGCCTTGCCGACGCCGTCCTGCAGCACCTCGGTTCGCACCCGGGGCCGGGCGCCGTCGCCGCGGCGCTCCGCGCGCTTGCCGCGGGGCCCGGCGGCAAGCCTGATATCGAGGCGGTGAAACGCTTCCTCGGCATGCGAGCGTTTCCGGAGCCGGACCTCTCGGTTCTCGAGTGGGACGGCTGGATGAACGAGCATGCGTCGCACGAGCCCTGTCGCGCGATCGATCTCGAGGCGTTCGCCGGCATCGTGTCCAAAGCGATCGACCCCACCGTGGCGCGTCCGCCTGCTGTCGAGCGCGTGCTGGCGACGCTGCCCGGCATCGAGCACATCGGTCCCGTCGAGATCGAGCCTGAACTCGATCTTCCGCTCTGGAGCTTCGTGTCCGAACGGGCGCCCGACTGGATGCTGCCGGGGGCAGGCGACCTGCTCGACGGCGACGTGGTCGCGCTCGGGACCAACCCCGTGTTCGTCGAGTCGTACCTGGTCGGCGCCAATCATCAGGCGAGCGCCGAGCTTCGCTGGCGCAACGTTCCGCTCGTCACGCGCTGGTCGCCGCTGCGAAAGTTCTGGCAGCGCAAGAGCAGCGTGCTGGACATCGTGCCGATCCGCCAATGGAAAGCCGCCGACCCACTCGGCAGCGCGGCGTTGCTGCCGCCGGACCATCCGGGCGACGAGGCCGTGGTCGCTTTCCGCACGACGCTGTTTCGCCGCTACCCGTCGACGGTGGTCTACCTGTACCAGCAGGAGAACGACTGGGCCGCGCCGGCCCTGGACCTTGCGCTCGATCTGAACAAGCGCGTGGACCCGAGCTTCACGGGCACGATTGGCCGCGACCTGACCTTCTTCGGCTTTCCCGTCAAGCCGCAGGAACTGCTCGACTACTGGGTGGTGCTCGAAGAGCCGCCCGCCGGCTACCGTTTCTATCACGTTCCGGACCCGCTCTTGCCGGGTTCGGAGGTCCACTCCGCCGACTACGCTCACCGCCGTTTTGCGGTACCCGTGCGCGTGATGATCGGGCGGCTTCTTCACGATCCGGTGTGAGGCGCGCATGAGTACGGTCGAAGTGCTTGCCCCGCTCCGGCTCGAGACGCGCTTCGTGCCGCCCGCGCAGCGGACTGATGGCGTCGCGCAGTGGATGCTGCGCCTGCGCGTCTACCCGGATGAATTCTCGGTGCCGCGCATCGTTGCGCCGCCCGTCAAGGACGAACTCGACCGGCTCGCGGAGGCGATCGGCCGCATGGCGGGGCCGACGCCATTGTCCGAAGCCGATGCGTTTGGCCTGTTCGCGGGTTTTGTCGGCGCCGGCCGCGCGCTCGCGCTGTGGCGTCAGCACGTGATCACGGACAGCGAAGGGCAGCTCGCACTCGATCGCACGGGCGAAACCGGCCACACGTCGTTCCGGGTGTATGGCGCCGTGGGGCTGCCCGAACAGATCGACGTCTGGTTCGTCCACGCGGACGGCACGCGGCAACTGGCTGCAACGCTCACGCCGGACCGCGCCGCCATCGTGGCGGACCTGGATCTCGCACAGTTCACGGCGGGTGGCCTTGCGAGCGGCACGCTGCCGGATACCTGGTGGCTCTCGTATCCGCGCGCCGTCAAGGTCGGTCTCGGTATCGATATCGATGTGGGCGCGGTGCCGCCTACGCTGGATGCGCTGGTCGTGCTCGGCATCGGAGAGGCCGATGCCGCTGAACTCGTCGATGCGCACAACGCGTCGGCCAGAATGGCGGTGCTCGCGCCAGGCACGCCGACCAACACCGTCGCCGGCGAGCCGACCACGGACTTTGGTGAGCATGCCGAAACGCTCTATCCGCTGTTGCATGCGAAAGCCGCCGATCAGATGTCGACGGAGTCCGTGCTGAGCGGCCTGACGGGCCGTGTTGCACCCGCTGCGTTGCCGATGCTCGGCGGCGAGCTCGATTACTACGGCCCGGGATCGCTGGCAGTGCAGGGGTTCTGGCCCGCGCTGTGGGGACGGTATCTGCGGGATGTGACGGGCGCGGGCGAGACGGAAATCGAACTCGCGCGCTGGGCGATCCGCTACCTCGCCGTCGAAGGTCCTCGCCCAGCATTCAGGGTGGGGGAGCAGCCCTATGGTCTGCTGCCCGCTTCCGCTTTCGCGAACTGGATCGATGAGCCGGGCGACGCGCTCGCCGCGATCGAAAGCCGTATCCGCAGCTGGGCCCTGCCGTGGCGGCGCGCGACGGCCAGCGCGAATCGCGCAGCGCGTGTGCAGGTGAACGGTCAGGATTCGCGCGGCCTCTTGAGCGTGCTCGGTCTACATGCGCCGAGCCGCTACTGGGGCGTGCGCGCGACCGCCGATCTCTACCAGTTGCAGGCGCTGCGCCTTTCGCACGGCATGCCGCCGCTCGATCATCAATGGGATGACGCGGCCGCCGACGCGCTGCGCGGTGTGCCCTCGCCGCTGCATCCTGTCGCACGCGCGCCCGGACGCGGCGCCATACCCGGCCCGCCTGACGACGAGCAGGAGAAGATCGAACTCCTGAAACGCCTGCCGACGATGGACCCGGAACTGCTTTTTGGCTTGCGCGCCGATCTGGGTCTGGTCGGGCATCTGATGCGCGAGACGCTGATCGCTGGCCGCGCGATCGTCGGTGATGCCTTCCGCCGGCTCCAGCAGGGGATACCCATCAGTCTCGGGCAGCCACTCGCCTGGGACGACCAGGCGGCATATCGCGACGCGCTTTTTGCGGGCAGCGACGCTGCCGTCCAAACACTTCGGACCGCGAGCGATCCTGCGGGCCGGGTGCTGGCGCAGCGCTTTGCCGATGTGCAAGAGGCCCTGGAGGTGATCGCCGATCTGTGGGACAGGATGGCGCGTCCGCTGTTTCGCGCCGCGCTGGCCGCGCTGGATACCGCCGCCTTTCGCGTCGATCCGTGGCTCACGGGTCTGGCGGAACGTCGGCTGCAGCGGCTGATCTCGGTGCGTGCGCCGTTCCGCCTCGGCGTGTACGGCTGGGTCGATGCGCCCGCGCCGTTCGACGCCGCGCCAGACGGCACGCTGGCACCCGGACCGACCGTGGCAGGACTGCTGCACGCGCCGTCCTCTGCGCAGGCCATGACAGCTGCGTTGCTGCGCGACGCGGCCGTCCGGCATCCGGGCATCGACCGCTGGCGTCTCAATCTCGACAGTGCGAAAGTGCGCGCGGCTGCCGCACTGGCCGAGCGCGTCCGGCTGGGCGTGCATCCGTATGAGGCGCTGGGACTCGAGGTCGAAAGGATTGCGGGCGATTGGGACGTCGTCCGTACGTTAAGGGAAACCTATCCGCTGGCCGCCGACCAGCAGCAGCGCCGCGTGTGCGACGGTCAGAAGGTATTGGCCGCGGCGCGCGACGGCACGCTGGCCGCGGGGCTGCCCGCCGATCTCGCCGCGCGTCTCGCGCCGCTGGACGAGGTGCTCGACACGTACGCCGACCTGCTCGTGGCGGATGGCGTCCACGCGCTCGTCACCGGCCATGCCGATCTTGCCAACGCCGCAATGGAAGCGGCCGCCGGTCTCGGCGCGCCGCCGGAGTTGCGTGCGATCCGCACGCCGCGCGAGGCGACCACCGTCAGGGTCAGCGCATGGGTGCTTCTGCCTGCTGCCGCCACGCCCACCGGCCCCGATGCGGACCCGGCCGCCGTCGCCGACCCGACGTGGGATGCTGCCCTCGCTCCCATACTCGGAGGAACGGACGACGGTGCGTCGAGCGCCTCGCTCACGGGGGGCGCCTATGAAGGTCTGCCCAACACGGCCGATGCCGACCTGCGCGCGGCCATCGCCGCCGATCTCGGCACGCGGCTTGTCCAGCTCGTTGGGCTCGCGCAGTCCGCGTACGACGCACTTGCCGCGCTCGATCCCGACGCCGCCGGGGCGAGCCAGGCCGTGACGGACGCGGCGGCGCGCTGGAACGTCGATCTGGGCGCCACGCCCCCGACCAGTTCCGCCGATGCCGGGCCCGGCACGGCCGAACAGCGCGACGCGGTCGTCGCGGCGTTGGCCGACCGCCTTCAGACGGCAGCGTCGCTGCCGCCCGCCGACGTGCAGCGCGGGCTGCGCACGCTGGCCGGCCGTCCGGAACTGCCGGTGCTTCCGATCGTGCCGCGCGCCGTCTTGCCCGTGCTGCGCTCGCGCCCAGGCCTCGATCGGGAGTGGCTCGAAATCGTTGCCGCCGTGCGGCCGCGGCTGGCTGCGCTGGAGGCGCGTCAGCTCGATGCGGCACAACCGGCATGGCCCAGTGCGATCGCCGCGCCCGGTGGCTCCACCGACCCGTGGCATGCGGCAGGCCCTGTCGTGCTCGCGTATGGTCCGGGGCTGTCGAGTTTTGGAAGCAAGGTGGCGCTCGCCGCAATCGACGGCTGGAGCGAATCGGTCCCGAGCCGCCGTCATACGACCACGGCGGCGTTCGGCTTCAATGCGCCGAAATCGCGGGCGCCGCAAGCGGTGCTGGTCGCGGTGCCACCCGATCTGACACAGCGGCTCGACAACGCTGGCCTGCTCGACGTAGTGCTCGAAACACGCGAAATGGCCCACGCGCGCGCGCCTGCGCAGAACAGCGCGGGATCGTTGCCGCACGCGATGTCGACGGCGCTGGTGAGCGCGCGGTCGCCGTTGTCGTTTCTCGCGAACTGGCCTGCGTGAAGGAGCATGCACGATGAGCGATCCGTTCTACCTTGCTCTCGAGCCGCGTCGCGCGGACAGCGACGAGGGGCTGCGTGCGCGCGTCGCCGATCCTGTGTGGTTTCTGTCGCGCCAGTGGCAACTGGGCGAGCATCAGGGTGAGGATGCATCGTCGCCCGTGGCCGTGCGCTGCGCGCCGCGGCACATTCCTATCAGCTACGACCGCGCGCGTCCGGACCTCGATCCCACCGTGATTCCAGCCGAGGCGTTGCTGGAAGCGGAACCGGGCGACTGGCGGACGATTGGCCGCCGCGTGCGCCTCGGGCGTGCCGCAGCGCCGCTGCTCGACGCAACGGTGATCGGGCGCCTGAAGATGGGCCGCCTGCCGGCACCGTACGAAGCGCTGGCTGACGAAGTGGACGGGCGCGCCGTGTTCCTCGCCGGTCATCTGGCCGGTCACACGATGTGGGCGGAAGTGCCGTCGCCCGCCGCTGACCGCTGGTCATCATCGCAGTTGCACTTTGACGCGCGCTTCGAGGCGGGCGGCACCGCGTTGCAGGTGCGTGAGCATCTGGGCGGCAATGTCGAGTGGTTCACCGTGGACGGCGCGCCTGGCACACTGACCGTAACGCGCGCCGTCGCACCCGCCGATCCGCATGAAGTGATTCCCGGCCGGCTCGATTACCCCGGCGCGCCGCAGCCGCGGTGGTGGCAACTCGAAGACCACGCCGTCGATATCGGCGGCTTCGCGCCCGACCGCTCGCATTTCCCGACCATGCTGCTGCTCGATGCCGTGCTCGCGCATGCGGACGACTGGTTCACCTTCCCGGTCCGTCCACCTGCCGATCCCAGTCAGAATCCGTCGAGCGGCGTATTGGTGACGCTCGAAGGCGTCACCGTGCGCGACAGCTTCGGCGAGACGTGGAATCTGTCGGCACCCAGCGCAAGCGGCGCCGACGCGTGGTCGCTGTTCCACACAGCCGGGCTGGCCGAGTCGTCTCTCGTCGTGTGGCCGGTCGCAGTCGCGCCGCTGACGGGCCCTGCGCTCGACGAACTGCTGATCGGCGTCGATGAGGACGCCAACCTCGCGTGGGCCGTCGAGTTGCGCGCGGATGGGCTGCAAGTGCTAGCGAGCGCCGATACGTCGACCGCGCTCGCCCAGGGCACGCGAACGGGCACGCGCGAATTTCGCTATTTGCCGTCCACCACCTTGCCGGAAGGCTGGCATCCGTATCAGCGGATTCGTATCGGCGATCCGACGCCAGGCGGCGCGGTAGCCAGTACGGCAAACGATCCGGGCGCGGGCGATGGGCGCTCGGGTGGCTGGCGCCAGGGCGTGCTGGCCGACCTCACCGGGATGTATCCGCGGCCCCGGCCGGGCCCCGTATCGCGGCTGATCGGCGGGCCGTCGGGCGCGGGCCTTGGACGCGGGCACATGCTCGCTTCGCGCGCGATACCCAGCAACGGCGTCATGCTGCGACGGCGCGCGATGCTCGCGCGCGACACATCCGGCCGACCGGTCCTGTGGGTCGAGCGCAGCGCGGCGCCCGTGGCCGGGCCGCCGACATCGCGCCTGCGGTTCGACGTTTTCGCCGAGAACCCGGTCTCGAAGCGGGGAGGCGGGTGATGGCCTTCGTCGACGTGCAACTGATCGATGGACTCGGCTTGCCGTATATCGCGGGCGCCGAGGCGGGGCTCGCCGATCCTCAGCTCGATCCTCTTTTCGACGCTGCATGGCAGGCCCTGCTTGCGGCTTTTCCGGGCCTGAGCCTGCAGCCCTTGTTCGATAGCTTGCCCGTTGAGCAACTGGCTGACCTCGTGGATGCCGTGCGCCTTGGCGGCAACGAACCGCCCGACCCGTTCGTGTGGTTCACGTTGCCGTGCGAGGACGCCGCAGCACAGGCGCTCGCCACAGCCGCGAGCGCGCTGCCGATGGTGCGCTTTGCCGGCGTGCGCGACAAGACGTACCTGCCCGTTTCTTATGGCACGAACCCCGACGCGCAGCGCACGCTGCAGATCCAGCCGTCGCCGAACGGCGTCGATGCCGTCTATGCGTGGGACGTCGCCGGAGGCGCCGGTGACGGCGCGCGTGTCGCCGACATCGAAAGCGGCTGGCTTCTGACGCACGAGGAACTGATCGGCGCGCGGGTGCGCAAGCTGTCGGTGTTCGGATCGGCTTTCGTCGATCACGGTACGGGCGTGGTTGGCATCGTGGCCGGCTCGGACAACGGCGTCGGGACAATCGGCATCGCGCCCGGCGCGGCCGTGGACCTTGTAACGGAGGATCGCGGCGGGGTCGTGAACCGTGCCGCAGCCATCGCCGTGGCCACCGCGAACCTCTCCAGCGGCGATATCCTGCTGATCGAGGGCGCGCTGCCCTTCACGCCGGCACCCGAGCCGGCCATCCTGGTGGAGTTCGATCCAGCCGTGCAGGTGGCCATCGGCATCGCCGTGGGCCGTGGCATCACGGTGATCGAGCCGGCGGGCAACGGCGGCGTCGACCTGGACAAGTTCCCCTTCCTGGCCCACACGCGGCCTGATTCGCCCACCTTCAGCGGTGCGATCGTGGTTGGCGCGGGTGAGTTTTCCGGCCCGCCGTCCGAGCAATGGGCGCGCACGTTTTCGTCGTTCGGCAGCCGGGTCGACTGCTTTGCGGCGGGCGCCGCGATTCGCGCGCCGGCGGCGAGCGCGCCCAACGCTTATCAGAGCTTCAGCGGCACGTCGGGGGCATCGGCGATTATCGCGGCGACCACGGCGCTGCTGCAGTCGATGACGCGCGCCGCGACGGGAGGGACGCTGCCGCCCGCCGACGTGCGCCGGCTGTTCCGGAGCGCGTCGCTGGGCGTGCTGCCCGCCGATCCGCTCGGCGCGCGCATCGGCGCGATGCCGGACCTGCGCAAGATCATCCGCGCGCAAGGACTCGTGCGTGTGCTGCCCGTGGCGGGCGCAACGTCCGGCGGGGACGCGCTGTTCATCGTCCATCTCGACGCCGACAACCGGATGGTGCGGCGGCATTGGACCTTCTTCACAGGCTGGGGTCGGCCGCTTGCGGCCGACCCGCCGAACGACCGCTTCGAACTGGTCGCCGCGCAACCCGCTGCGATCTCGACGGAGGAAACGCAGCCGCTCGCACGGCTGCGGCACGACGCGTTCTTCGGCGGCGCGGGCGGCATCCAGCATATGTTCTGGGATTCGCTGGGCCAGCAGGGCGATGTCTCGAAGCCGGTGGTCGCAAGCGGGCTGGTCGCGGACGGTCGCGCGGTCGCGGTGGCGCTGCCGACACCGGACCGGCTGCTGCTGGCGGCGACCAATCCGCAAGGGCGGCTCGTCGTGTTCGTCGGCGACCCGCAAACGCTGCTGGCGGGCATGAGCGCGCCGTTGGTCCTCGATTCCGTAGCCAGCTACCGGCGTGTCGCGGGGCCTGTATTGGTCTCGCGCGGCGCGGGCAGTGCAGACGTCGTCGCGATCGAAGACGGCGGCAGCTTCAAGTGGTACACGGGCAACGTCCTCGCGACGGTCGGGACGGGCTGGAGCGGAGCCGTCACCGAACCGGGCGGCGTGGCGTTCGAGCCCGGCGCGCGGCCGGCGCTGCTGGCGCTCGGCGGCAGGCTGATTGCCGCAGCGGTTGGCCCGGAGGGCTGGTTGCGGGCGATCGACATCGATCCCGCCTCGCAGACGATCGCCGAGCCGGTGGTCGTCGACGTGCAGGCGACCATCGACACGCTCGGGCCGCTCGCTCTCGCGCTGGCTGGCAACCGCGTCGTGGTCCTCGCCGTCGACACCGAACGCGTGCTGCGTGGCGCGACACGCGCCATCGCCGGCGGCGACTGGACGCCGCTGCTGCCGATCGTCTCCGATACCGCGATCAGCCCGCTCGGCGGCGTCACGGCGGTGTCGATCGATCTGGGCGTGATGGCGATCGCGGTCGACGTCGGCGGGACGATCCGGTCGGCGCTGTCGGCTAACGGGCTCGAATGGACCGCGCTCGCTCCGCTGTCCCCGTTGGCGGAACCAGCGGACTTCACCGAGACGTCGCCGCTCCGCTCCGCGCGCCTGACGGGTGATCCCGTGCTGCGGTCGTGCCTCGCTGGCGAGCACCGCATGATGGCGGGTGAAGATGGTCTGCCTGTCATGCGGCTTCAGCAGGCCCTGATCGATCTTGGCCGGTCCGTGGGTCCGACGGGTGCGGATGGTGTGTTCGGCCCGGATACTGGCGCCGCCGTAACGGCCTACAAGACGGACAAAGGCCTGGTGCCTGATGATCCCGTCGTTGGGCCAGGAACGACGCGGGCGCTCGACGCCGACCTTCTGTTCGAGCCGCCGGGACTTGATCCGACTTTCGCTGAATTCAGCCCCTTTGTCGTCGAACATCGGCTCGAGCAGTTCGTCGCGCTGGAGCTTGCGTCGCTCCTGCATGCGCCGCTCGATTCCTGGCGACACATGCTCGGCCGCTCGGCGCTGGCGCTTCTGAGTTCGGGAGCGCTTCTCGGGATCGTTGCGCGCAGCCGCCTGGACGATCTGAAAGAGCGCTTCACGCGGACCGCCGACTCGATGCAGCGCGGAATAAGCGCCGATACGCTGTTCAGCCAGGCGGCCGATTCGAACAATCCGGCCGTCACGATGATGTTCTCAAGCGGTGGCACGATCAAATCGTTCATTGTCGTGAGCGACGCGACGATTCTCGGACGTGAAACGATCGTGCGCCGTGTCGATGGCACGCATGCGCCCGTGACCTTGCAGGGCGTTCTCGTGCATGAACTGACGCACGCGCGCAATGCACCGGCTCTCGAAGCACTGCGGGCGACGGCCGATACGGATGCGCTGGTGTACGCCGACACCGCCCTGGCGCAGGCTCGTTCCGCCACGGGTAGCCCAAGTGCGAATGTGTTCCGGTCATTCGTTTCCGAGCTGACCGCGCGACATGTTCACTGGGTCGTGCTGAAGGAACTCGCGGGCACGCCAGGCAGCCTTGCGGTGCTGTCATTGCCGGCGGATCAACTGGCCGAGGCGGCGTTGATCTACTTCGTCGAGTTTTTCCCTCTGTTCGATTCGAATGGCTACATTGCTGGCATCAATGCGCAACACGACGCAAAACGGTTCAGCCAGTTGGCTTTGTGGCTGAAGCATTGCGCCGATCAATCGTTCAGTGATGCAGATGATCAGGACAGGCAGTCGACGCTAGTGTTTCAGGCGGCCGCGCGGGTTTGTGCCGATTGGGCTGTGGATGGGCCTCTGGATGTGCCCGACGAGAGCGGTCTTTATCCTTTGCCTAACGATTTCGCATAGCACTGCGTGTTGATTTGACGAGGAGCCGCTTTCGATCGTGTTCATACGGGAAGTGACAGGCTTCGTCTATCTGCTGGTAGTCATCCTCCAGCCAGATCTGTGGCCCCGTCGACCAGCGAGATCGTGCTAAGCGTCTTCGTTCGCACGTTGGAATACATCGACAGTGGCCTCGAGCGTCATTCGTGCCTTTTCGCGCCGTCTGCGCGCGAGTCGCTCCGCGCCGGCGCTGCGTTCGGCGTCACCCGCAAGCAAAGCATGAATGTCGGGTAGCGTAAAGATGGTGCCAAGACTGCCCCAGGTGCCATCCGGAATCTCCGTCGGGAAGACCCAGACGCGCGATGCGACCTCTTCGAACGGTCGGTTCTCGGCGCGGGCCACCGCTTCCGTGATCGCCTTAACGAGCGCTCTACGCGACTCGTTGGTGTATTGGCCTTCGGGCGCCGATGGAATGATCCGGTAGCGTGCCGCTTTCGAGCGTTCCCCACCGACGAATACGGCAGCAGGTCGATGGAGATTGAGAACAGATACGCGCTGTGCAGTCGGATTGGCGGGATCATACCCTTCCGCCTTGATCAGAATGTCAGTCAATTCTTTGATCAGATGGGCTTCCGCCTCTCGGGTCAAGGCATCTTCGGGCCAGAGTGCGTCGATCATTGGCATGGTGCTGCTCCTTCATAAGGTGTATTGGCCTTGCGGTTCGCAAGAGAGCTTTTCTACTCGTTCGGGTATGCATTCCGGTTAAATGGCGTGCGGCAGCGACGATGCGATAGTCGTGTTGACGGATGCCCTTGACCAGTTCTGCGCCGATGCCTTGCGATGCGCCAGTGACGCGACTTTTTGCGAGTTGCTCATGATTGCCCTCCGGGAGTGTCGGCATTTTGCTGTCGGGAGTCGGCAGCGCCGTTGGGTTGTCAATCTAGGCTTACTCGACCCGGTTGCGTACACCTGCAATGGACAAACAGTTTTGATCTCCAGGAACAAATGCAGCTGGCGCGGCGGTATCGGGCTGACGAGCAGACGACGGTAGCGTGCGGCGATGAACGAGACGAAATCGCTTTATCACGGCCAACGCGTGATTACGCGTGAAGCCCTGCTCATAAGCCGGCCGGATAAATGTTTGCAAACCATTTTTCACTATCGAAAGAGAGCTTGTAAAAAAGGGCGCCCAGGCCATACATACAAAAGTCGATTACCCTTGGAAAGAAGATCAAGCTAAATGAGGGAATTCCGACAAGCTTCCCGTACGCCGACGACGTGCATCTTCAACGCTCGCGGATTCGACTCACCGCCATTCACCCCGGGTGAGCATCGAAACCAGATGCTTTGCCGACGCCGCCAGCGTGATGGTTATTGCAGTCCTGTGGAGGTTCGAGATGAAACAGCCAGACGAAATTCGCAAGGAACTGACAGACGCCTTCGATGACAAGGACCTGAAGGTCAACGGCGCGCTACTGAGCGCGTCCCCCCATTTCGGCGACTACGTGAGGATGGGCTACTATCTCTCGTGTGGCCCACGAGGAACGATCAGCGGTGAGCCGGTCATGCGGAATGCATTGATCGCGCTGGACGCGGACATGACGAGTCGGATAGACAAGTACTATTCCCGCGAATCGCGCGCAGTCAAACATTTCGGTCAACAACAGACGGCCTACGCAACAAAGACCGCTCAGCCGGACAAGGACCGGGATTTCTCCAAGCTTCTGACTGGCTCGCTGGAGGAGTTCGAGCGGAATCACGGATTCGTCGTCGTTGGCGAGCGGCTCCCGAACTATGCCGGCTTCGTCTTCGGAAATGTATTCAAGGAATCGCTGGCGCTGAAACAGCACTGGAAAGATGTCGGTGCTGGCCCGGCGCACGGTGAATACAGCCACCGCCTGCAGTGGTACATCCTGATCAGGGCGGGCGCGATCAAGACGGTGCCGGTGAACCAGGAGGCGACGGTGTTCGCCAGCATCGCACCCTGGCAGAAGGGCAAGACCAATCTGTGGACCTTCATCTTCGACCAACTGGCCAAGGACGCGTCGATCGGCGGCGACACGCTGGACTTCCGGTCCCCGGAAAATCTCAACCTCTGGCTGGTCGGCGACGCCTCGCCGGATTTCTGTCCTGTTCTGCGTGCGTTTCTGCGTTCCCGCATGGCCAAGCGCCAATCCACCTACGACATGGAAAAGTATCTCGCCAAGAAGCTGAGGAAATCGGAGGAGGAGATCGCGGGAATCATGGAATACATGCGCGACGAAACCATCGCGAAGCGCAATCCATCAGCGCGCATCGCCTATCCGAAAAATGCCAAACCCGAGTTCGTGCCATATGTGAAAACCTGACGCCTGGATGGCCGGCGCTAGAACCGGAAAGGCACATCAAGAGAAGAGCGCCCCGCGCTTACCGCGCGCGAAAGGCGAGGCGCTCGGCAAGCCGCTCAGCTAGCGCACGGTCAATGACTTCGAATGAGCGGCTCGCTCGCTCATAGGCATACATGTCCCCGGTCGCAATGTCGAACCACCAGCCGCTCAATACCAACGCCTTGGCCATGACCTGCTGGCGGACGATCGGGTAGGTCATCAGATGCTCGAGTTGCACAAGGACATTGAGTTGCGACAACTGGTCGTGTGGCTTCAGTCTGTCGTCCAGCGGGCCTTCGTGTTCGAGACGAAACGCCGCGTTGTTGGCGTGGTATAGCCATTTATCGAGGTTCGGCGTTTTCAGCTTTGGGTTACGTGCATAGACGGCTTTCATCGCACCGCATTCGGAATGTCCGCATACGACGATATTCGCGACTTTAAGCACCAGCACTGCGTACTCGATCGCGCCTGCCTCGGAGAGGTCGCCAGTCGAAGTGCCCTCTGCGGTCGCCGGTGGTATCAGGTTGCCGACGTTGCGCATCGTAAACAGATCGCCCGGATGAGTCGATGCGAGCAGGTCCGGCACAACCCGGCTGTCCGAGCACGTGATGAAAAGTGCATCAGGCGTCTGGGCGAGCGCAAGCTTACTGAACTGTTCTGCGTAGTGCGGCAGCATTCTCTCGCGGAATTCGACAATGCCCATGATGAGTTTTCGCATGGCGCGTCTCCGAAACAGTATGCACGACAGGACTGCCAGATTCGAATGCCGGAACTCGGCTGACGCGCGCAGCCCACTCATTGACCGCCTACGGCACTCTGTCGTCGACGTAGCTCTCTCGTGGCGGATAAACTCCCGCCAACCGGGCGATGAGTATCGCGACGAATAGCGCTCCCGTTATCTGCTCGATCATGCACAGGCCGCGCGCCTGACGCGTCAGCGGCGTGATGTCTCCGAAGCCGGTACTGGTGAGCACGGTGATGCTCAGGTAAAGGGCATCGGCATAGACCACTCGCCCCGGTTGGCCGACGATCATGTACGAATGCGGATAGAAGAATCCGACGAGCGCGTAAAGGTACGCCCAGAGCACACCGATCAGAAGATAGGCGGCCGCAGCACCAAACAGCTTATCCTGCGTCATGATCCTGGGCTGGAAAACGTAGCGGAGCAGGTAGGCGGCGCTCATGAAATAAAGTACGGCGCAGAACATCCACGACCTTGCCAGGTCCGTGTCGCTGTCGTGCCAGAGACCGAGATACTGGAACCACACGGCGGGAACGGCGATTAACAGCGCGACGATGAACGACCGCGTCGTACGCCCGACAGCTGCGATCGTCGCGATGAGGAGGAACATGTTGACACTGTTCAGAATCAGGCGGCCGTAGTCGCTCGCGGGGACGAACGACACCGCGCCGATGAGCACGAGCAGAACGAGAAACAGCCAGAAGCAGCGCTGGAAGAAAATATTCGACAGGGCGTTGCGCGTGGCATGGATAGCCATGTTGATCTCTCGCTCGATTCGTCATGCTGCTGACTCGTAAGGTCGCATGTGCGCCATGCGAGCGCAATCGCTTTGTTGCAATCGCGGTGGACCCTCGTTGGTCAACAGCGACGCTCGCCAGAATTTCATCGGTGAAGCGCCGATCCTTTGTTCGTAACTAGCGGAAGCACTAATTTGGCTTTCGTGTGGAAAATATCCGGTAGAAAACAAATCAAATGAGACGATTTTGCTTTTTTGCTGATGCCGCCTTCAGGCCGCCGTTTGGTGGCTAAACTTATTATGAAAGTGGAAAGATCTGTATAAGCCGATTATCGCTTGCAACGGGGGCGTGTCAGACAGAGTCGTGCAGGAGAAAGCGGACGCCAGCCCACTCGCGAGCACGGCCTACCAGACCGGTAAGGCAATCCCATGGAATTTCTCTTATTGGCCACGATTTTCTTCACGTCGAGTGCATTTCTTTTCGGCGCGGCGGTGGCGCCGTCCCCGCCGGCGGCGAACGAGCCAGCCTCCGTTTCCAGATATATCGAAGACGGGGCCACGGGCTCCCCGCTGATTTCCCAATTGCAAGGAAGGAATGGCCTGCCCGCTCAGCAAGCTGGCGGGGCGACCTTCACCAACACGATGTCGGACGAGCGCATAAGCAAGGATGCGAACAACTGAACCGCTAGTTGGACGCAGTGACGATTACCGTTTCTCTCGTGCGGCTTTCACGGTACATTGCGTGGGCTTTGCTTCCGACGAAAGACCGTCTCGTCGATTCTGCGCCGCCGGCTTCATCAGATGATTTTCACTCTGCCGCAGGAATTGCGTGTTTTCAAACAGCCGCTTTGAACTAGAATCTTGACTGGTTGGTAGAGAGCCGACCGCCGGGTTCACAAGCAATGGCAGTGAATGCTTGTGTTGCAGCGAAGCTTCGTGACTATTTCATGAATCAGGGGATCGTGATGCGCGCCCACCTTGCTCTCGTTGTCGTGCCTCTTCTGCTTCTTGGTTGCAACACACCACCCATTCCCCCAGGAAAGCCCGTCGATATTCCCACCGCATTGGAGCAGGTCATGACGGGCCTGTGCAACTTCAAGAAGGAACAGGCGGCGCGCGGAAAGGACTGGGGCGTCGCAATAGAATCGATTACCGTGGAACTCGACCTGACCGTGGACGGCGCGAGAACTCCGGCCGTGGCCGTGGCACCCGATATTCAGTTTATTCCGACCGTCAGCTACGGGCAGATCATCACAGCCAACAGGGGCAGCAAGATCGCGCTTACGTTGAAGAACACTGGCGGCGGCAGTGTTCCAACCGGCGAATGCGCTCTGTCCAAAGCCGAAAAATAGGCGATGTCGAATCGCACTGCGTCATTCGCATTGCGGACAGTCACAACCACCACCAGTAACAGGCGTGTGAACCAGCAGAACTTCGTGCCCCAAACTGGGCCTCTATCCTCGCGGTAAAGCGGCCACATAGTTCCACTTGAATCGAAAGTCGTGCATTGCTCCGGCTGGAAGGCATGGGAAGATTTCCCAACGCTCCAACAACGGGACTGCGTCATGTATATCCGGTTCGACAAGGCGAGGTGCAACCCGCCGCAGTACCTGCCAGATCGACTGAAGCGTCCGTCGTTGTCGCGATACATGCGGGCAGCTGCCTGCGGCCTTATCGTGACCCTGCATCCTGTACAAGGGTTCGCGCAGGCCACGCCAGGACCTCTGTCCAGCCAAGCCGTCGTTGGTGGCAACGTCAAACGGCATGCCGATGCCGTGCTTGCCGTCATGACCTACACGACGGTGCCCGATGTTACGACCAGTTCGCTCTCGATCAATAGCGGCACCACCGGCAACCCCAGTTTCGGTCAGTCGCAACTCGGAGGCGGATTCACGATCAGCAAGTCCTTTCCGTTGTATGTTGAAGGGACGATCGCCTACAGCCGCTACGATCCGACCTTCGTCGCCACGGACGGTGCCGAGCAGCGTCCCGTGCCGACAAAATGGAACACCTTCAGTGGCACGGTCGGCATCGGCTGGGATTTCCGGATTACGAACGAACTGGTATTCCGCCCGATCCTGAACGGTACGATCGGCCGCGTGTCGAGCGACCTGAAGGTAGGGCAGTCAATCTTCAATCGCGTCACCGACCGCGACCTTCAGTTTCTCGAGAACGGGTCGCTGGACGCATATGGTTACGGCGGCTCGTTGATGCTCGACTATGAGCACTATCGCGATAACTATGAAATCGACGCTGAACTGCGCGCGACCGATATCTATCTTCGCAGCTTCGGGAGTTCATCCGATGCCGTTCAGGGCTCGGCCATGGCGCAGCAAGTGAGCCTGTGGACACGCTGGCGTGCGCCAACCGGCTGGCACGCGCTGGACCGGCCAGTACGTTACGTGCTCGAGTTCGCCTACTCCCATTATTTCGGTGACAGCGCGGGGGTGCTCGGCTTCAACGAACTGACTTCACTCGGCGTCGGCCTGGAGCTTGATAGCAGCAGATATCCGATCATCGTCACCAGAACACGCGCAATGGTGCGGTACGTGTTTGGACATAACGTCCACGGCGTGTCCTTCGGATTCGCCATGAGTTTCTAAGCGGGAATTTACCCGGGGAAGGGACTACGGGCGTCTCGTGGGCCTGCCAACGCAGACAAAAGCCACCGGACGAGGGGATGTCCACGGCTAGCTGCGTTGTCGCGATCTGGGGGTAGGTGGGGGATCTTCCAGGACGCAGTTCAACCGCCATATCTGAAGTTGGCGGTTCTGACTTCGGTCGCATAGAGTTTAAAGAACATCGCGCCTTTTCCTGACGATGATCCCCACGGTGCCGCGCCCTGCAGGCATCTACGTCGGCGTTCAAAGCGTCGCAGGAGAATCGTTTCTCGCGGTCTTGGGCTGGAGCAAAAAATGAATAAGTTACTTATAACCGGCGCGACGACGATGATCACACTGGCCAGCGTAGCAGCGCATGCGCAAAGCAGTGTCACGCTTTACGGGCTAATCGACGCGGGTCTAACCTACACGAACAGTCAGATCACCGGGACGGGTGGCGGACACAGCAACTGGGAGATGACGAGCAATGCGGTTCAGTACAGTCGCTGGGGCTTGCGCGGGGCTGAAGACCTCGGCGCGGGGTTGAAGGCCGTCTTCACCCTGGAGAGCGGCTTTAACCTGAACAACGGGCAGTTCTCGTCGAGCAACCGCATCTTCAATCGTCAAGCGTATGTCGGTTTGTCGAGCCGCGAGTATGGCGCGCTCACGCTGGGCCGCCAAACCGACAGTATGGTCGATTTTGTCGCGCCGCTTTCATTGACGGGCACGGAGTTCGGCGGTACGCACTTCGCGCACCCGCTAGACAATGACAACCTGAATGATTCGTTTCAGATTAATAATTCCGTGAAGTATATGAGCCCGGATTTCGGTGGCCTCAGGTTCGGTGGGCTTTACGGCTTTTCCAATCTGGCGGGTGGATTCGCGAACAATCGCGCCTATAGCTTTGGCATGTCCTATGTATGGGGCGCACTGAACTTCGGTGCGGGTTACCTCCAACTCAACAGTTCTGCGCGCACGCCGGGACAGTTGAATACAAATGGCGCAGTCACCGACACAACGGGATCGTCCTTGCAGGGCGCGCGCTCGCCGACCGATGTGCCTTTGGGCGTGCTGGCCAGCAGTCAGAAGACCTTTGGTGCTGGCGTGAACTACACCTTTGGCCCGGCTGTGGCGGGTTTCGTGTACTCGCACAGCAAGTTCGCCCAATTCTTCCAGACCGGGCTGAGTGGAACTTTCCAGAACTTCGAGGGCAACTTCCGCTATGCGCTGACGCCGGCGGTCGAACTTTCGGGCGCATACACCTATTCGCGCGCGGGCGGAAACGGAGGCGGCGGCATTCCCCATTGGAACCAGGTGAGTGCGATGGGCGACTACCGCTTCTCGCGGCGCACCGATGTCTACATTCAGGGAGTGTGGCAACGGGTGAGCCCAAGTGGCACTTCGCCATTGGGCGTGGCGTGGATTAACGGCGTCACCGCGCCGTCATCCACGAGCAATCAGGTTGAAGCAACCGTGGGCTTGAGGCATCGCTTCTAATACCTCAGGAACGACCGCATTGCCTGAAAAACCGTAGTTCACTATGGATTCGGTCGTCGAGGTCACTGAGAATATTCACAATTGTCGTCTTCACACGCTGGTCAAGGCGGCTTAAGGATGGTCAGCAGACCTTAGAGCGGCCGTGTTGCTGGACTGCGCAATGACGGCTTGTAGCCGACTGTACGCGTTCAATGCCAAGCCTCATGATCTACCCGTCAGAAACATTCGCCTGGGCCAGTGGCGCCTTTGTGACGGCATGTCGAATGCCTCTTGCCTGAGTGTCTTGGTGGTTGCGTGAACTCGCCCGTGCCGGCGCTGACTACACTTCTGGGATGCGCGACGCCCATCATCAATCCCATATGACGCGAACGGTAAGGCGGCTGGCCGGGTTCGCGCTCGCCCACGCCGCCTTTCTTGCTGGCTGCTCGACCATCCCGCTCACGCCCACCAGCGGACCGCCGGTGACCACCATCGACGTGGTCGAGCGCGGCTGGCATACCGATGTCTGCGTGCAGGTGCGGGACGTGCCGGACCTGCAGGCCTGGCTGGCACAGGACTTCGTCGGTGCGACCCATCTGTGCTTCGGCTTCGGCGAACGTGAATTCGCGATGACGCGGGAGCACAGCATCCTGGCGACGCTGTCGGCCCTGTGGCCCGGCCCCGGCGCGATCCTGATGACGGTGCTGCGCGACACGCCCGTCGCCGCCTACGGTGCCGACAAGGTCGTCACGCTGCAGGTGGCCGCGGCCGGCAAGGCGGGCCTGGCCGCCTACCTCGACCGGTCGGTGCAGCGCGACAGGCTATCGCACCCCGTGCGGCTCGGCGACGGCCCCTATGCCGGCAGCCTGTACTTCGGCGCCACAGCGAACTACGCGGGCTACTACACCTGCAATACCTGGACCGCCGACGCCCTGAGGTCCGCGCAATTGCCGGTGGACGGCGCGATACTGTTTGCCAGCACCGTGTTTCGACAGGCGCGCGACGTTGCCGCCTGCCAGCATCCCGGCAACTTCATTGGCACGGACCCGGCGTGCATACCACGGTAGAACCTGCCGGCACGACGACCGTGTGAGAGTTCGGCTGAGGCGAGGAGTCGCTGCTGCTCAACGAGATGCAGCCGGTCAGGGTCAGCAGAGGTAGCAATGCCAGCGAGCGCGCAAAGAATCTGAACCTTGCCATGACGATCTCCTGGTCAGGTCGGGCGGGTGCCGATGCGGGCGTCCGGAACCTCGCCTATGCCTGTCTGGAGTATAGGAAAGTCCGTCGACAAACATCACACAGCATTCCCGTACAACGGAAGAATCTTCGCTTCCAGCATCGCAATCGCCTGGATCGCCAGTTGCGACAACGTATGCTTGCTGCTAGTCGCTATCGCGAGGCGGCTGAAGAGCGTCGGTTCAGTGATCCGCATCACTTGAAAGCGGCGCTTGAGCGCATCGCTTGTCGTTGCGTTCAGCGATAACACCGCGTACCCGATGCCCTCGGTGACAAGGTCGAGAATCGACGTGACAGCATCGACCTCCAGTTCGATCCGCAAACGTACGCCTTGCTCCGCCGCTGCCGATTCGACCATCCGCCTGATCGCATGCATACGGCCAGGGATGACGAGCGGATAGCGCGCGATTTCCCGCAACGGAACGGCCGTCAATGGAGCAAGCGGCACATCGCCGCGCGCTTCGCCCGTATCAGGACCGATCAGGAACAACTCTTCGGTAAAGATGGTTCGCTTGTCGATCAACGGCGTATCGAACGTGTCGTACATGACGGCGACATCGATTCTGCCCATCATCAGCCATTCGATCAGATACGTGGATAAACCCTGCGCCACGGAAATGGTTGCGCCCGGGAACGTCGTCCGAAAGCTCTTGACGAGTTCGTGCGTCGCGACCTTCGCGAAGCTGGGCGTGATGCCGATGCCGAAATGGCCTCCGGGCGCGCCATGCAACCCGTCGAGGTCCTGCGACGCGCGCTGCACTTGCTGAAGGATGCCTTTCGCGTGCGCGAGCATCCGCTGGCCGGCGGGCGTCGGCGTCACGCCGCGTCCGTTGCGTTCGAGCAGCGTGTGGCGCAATTCCACCTCCAACTGCCGCACGAGCCGGCTCAGAGCGGGCTGGTTGGTGTCCAGCGTGATTGCGGCGCGCGTAAAGCTTCCAAGTTCAGCGACCTGAACGAATGCCTCGAGCTGCTTCAGTTCCATTGAAAGGTATGTGAATTTCACATATCAGCTAGTTGGGTATGGCAATTGTAGACAGAACCATGCGCCGTCACAATCCGCTCATCCAATCGCTCATTCAATCGAGTCCGCGCCGCACGCGGAACCTGCACAAAGAGACGACGTTCGATGAAATCCTGTTTGCCGCCCGATCCCCATCCCGTTCAACCGGCCCATGCGCTGCCCGCTGGCGCCTGCGACGCGCATTGCCACGTATTCGGCCCCGCCGACGTGTTTCCCTATGCGCCGGACCGTAGCTACACGCCTCCCGACGCGCCGTTCGAGCGTCTCGCCGCGCTGCATGATTTTCTTGGCGCGAGCCGCGGCGTGATCGTACAGGCCAGTTGCCATGGCACCGACAACACGGCGATGCTCGACGCGATTGCGCGCGGCAATGGGCGCTATCGCGGTGTCGCCATCGTCGACGGCAAGGTGACCGACGAACAGCTTGCTCACCTGGACGCACACGGCGTGCGCGGCGTGCGCTTCAACTTCGTCGCGCATCTGGGCGGCGCGCCGGATCTCGACGTATTCGACTCGGTGCTGGAACGTATCGAGCGGCTCGGTTGGCACGTGGTGCTGCATCTGGACGCACAGGACATCCTGCAATACGCGGAGCGGATTGCACGGATCAATGTGCCGTTCGTGATCGACCACATGGGGCGCGTGCGCGCCGAAGCCGGGCTGGATCAGCAGCCGTTCAGGCAACTGCTCGAGCTCCTGCGCAATCCGCTCGCCTGGGTTAAGGTCTGCGGCGCGGAACGCGTGTCCGCGGGACGGCGGCCTTTCGACGACGCGATTCCCTTTGCACGCACGCTGATCGAGGCCGCGCCCGACCGCGTGCTGTGGGGCACCGACTGGCCGCATCCGAATATCAGCAAGGACATGCCGAACGACGGCGAACTGGTCGATCTATTGTTCCGTTTCTGTCCAGACGCTGCGCTGCGCGAGAAGCTGCTGGTGACGAACCCTGCGCGCCTTTACGGGTTCTGAGAGTCCAATTTAAACACTACGCGTTGAACTGCCACGTCCGATGGCAGACAGACGGGGAAGCAGCATGCCCCGTCCTTTCGCTAACAATCCATGGTCAGGAGACACGATGATTCAGATGTTCCGGCAAGCCCTCCGTCGAGGAGCGACGTCATGAGTAACGGTGCAGTCATGACGTCGCGCACAACGGCGACGAAGAAACCTTTCTATCGCGCGCTGTATTTCCATGTGCTCGTCGCGATTCTGCTCGGCGTGCTGCTCGGCCATTTCATGCCGTCGCTGGCAGTGCAGATGAAGCCGCTCGGTGATGCGTTCATCAAGCTGATCAAGATGGTGATCGGCCCGATCATCTTTTGCACCGTCGTCACGGGCATCGCGGGCATGGGTGACATGAAGAAGGTCGGTCGCGTGGGCGGCAAGGCACTGCTGTATTTCGAAGTGGTGTCGACGTTGTCGCTGGTGGTCGGTCTCGTTGCCGGGCATCTGTTTCATCCTGGCAGCGGTTTCAACCTGGACCCGGCGAAGATCGATACGAAAGCACTGACGGGTTACACCACGGCCGCGCATCAGCAGAACACGGTCGAGTTTCTGATGCACATCATTCCCGATACGGTTTCGGGCGCGTTCACGTCCGGCAATGTGCTGCAAATCCTTCTGGTCTCAGTGCTGTTCGGCGCTGCGCTCGCGGCCGCAGGCGAGCGCGGACGACCACTCGTCACGATGATCGAAGGCTTCGCGCATACGTTCTTCGGCATCGTACACATCATCATGAAGGTCGCGGCAATTGGCGCGTTCGGCTCGATTGCCTTCACGATCGGGACGTACGGCATCGGTGCAGTGCTGCCGTTGCTGAAGCTGATCGGTGCGTTCTATCTGACGCTCTTCGTCTTCGTGCTGGTGGTGCTCGGCGCGATTTCGCGGCTGCTTGGTTTCAGCATCCTGCGTTTCATGGGCTATATCCGCGAAGAAATTCTGATTGTGCTTGGCACGAGTTCGTCCGAGGCCGCGTTGCCGCAGATGCTCGAAAAGCTCGAACGTCTCGGCTGTTCGAAGTCGGTGGTGGGTCTCGTGATTCCAGCGGGCTATTCATTCAACCTCGACGGCACAAATATCTACCTGACGATGGCGGTGCTCTTCATCGCGCAGGCATTCAACGTCGAACTCAGTCTGACCCAGCAACTGACGCTGGTTGGCGTGGCGATGCTGACGTCGAAAGGTGCTAGTGGTGTGGCGGGCGCGGCGTTCGTCATGCTGACGTCGACGTTGCTGGTGTTCCCGCTGATTCCTGTATCGGGAATGGTGCTGATTCTCGGCATTCACCGCTTCATGGGCACCGGGCTCGCGATCGTCAACACGATCGGCAACGGTGTCGCGACGCTGGTCGTGTCCGCATGGGAACACGAACTCGACCGTTCCAAACTGAACGCCGAAATGCTGCGCCGGCGCGCGGGATGACCGGCTAGCCAAACAACAAAACGCCTGAGTGTTTCGTGGTCTGCGTGTGCGTCGAGCACACGCAGCGGGACCACTCGCGCCTGAAAAATACAAACCGTCTGGAGACGCAGTTGAAGTTAACTAGAAAAAGCAATCAGCAAAACGCGTTGGGTTTCAATGTTCGTTGTATTCGTTGTGCCGCAGCAGCGTGGTTCGCGGCAACGGCGGGTGTCGCCCATGCCGACGCCTCGCAAGCCGCTGCGGGCGCGGCAACGATGACATCGCCGGGGGTTCAGATGTACGGCCTTATCGGGATGTATATCGACAGTTCGAAACTCAGCACGACTCGCGCGAGCACCGTTCAGATGGGCGGCGGCGGGATGACGACGTCGTTCTGGGGCATGCGCGGGCGCGAAGATATCGGCGGCGGCAATGCTGTTGTCTTTTCGCTCGAAGGCTTCTTTAGACCGAACACGGGACAAAATGGACGGAATGCGACGGACGGTCTGTTCTCGCGCAATGCCTATGTCGGCCTGACTGGCGCATTCGGCACGGTGAAGCTCGGCGAACAGACCAACCCGACCTATATCAACCAGCAGTTCGTCAATCCGTTTGGTTCGTCAGTGGTGTTTTCGCCGTTGATCGTACAGTCGTACACGGCGAGTTACAACAATACGCAAATCGGCGACACGGTCTGGCAGAACGCTGCCGAATATGTGTCGCCCAGTTTTGACGGCCTCACGGGCACCGTGATCTATGGCGTGAGCAGCACGACGGGGCATCAGGGACGGGACAATCTCGGCCTGCACCTGACCTACGTGAACGGACCGGTGACGGCCGTTTTCTCCGCACAACGGGTGCGTTCAGTTGCAGTTGCGCCGTCGACGGGACAGTACCTCTATCTGGTGGGCGCCGCCTACGACGCCCGCTTCGTCAAGGTCTACGGCGCCGCGCAGATGACCAGCAATAACGACGTGGAAACGGGCTCGCATACGTATGAGCTGGGCGTGTCGGTTCCGCTGTCGCCGTCGAACGTTATCCTCGCCGAGTGGGCTCGTACGAAACACAGCGCGCCACTCGATCGCAGCGATGTACGCAATACAGGCAGCCTCGCGTACGACTATATTCTTTCGAAGCGCACCTATGTGTATGCGGTCTACTCCTATGACAAGCTGACGGGCAATCCTTCCGGCAGTACTTATGGAGTCGGCATGCAGCACAGTTTCTAGGCTGCAGTTATTTCGCAGAAGGCGCAGGCTCTAAAGGCGGAAAGCCTGCGCCCATGACCAGGCATGAACCATCCGCGACTCGACTAGCGGAAGCCGTAGACCAGAATCTTTCTGCCCTCGAAGTACTCTTGTACACCTTGCTCGCAATCCGTTGGACACTTTACTTCGCCGTCTCCGCTCTTACCTGACACGGTGACCGCCCTGTAGACAACGGATTCGACGAGCGTCCCATCGGAAGCGACGACGATGTTCAGATCAGTCTCGACGCCGGCGGGCACGGCTCCGCCGGCGGTATAGACGATTTTCATGGTGCCGGTGCAATCGGGGTTCACCGTGTAAGTACCGTCCTGTTTTGGATTGAATGTCGTCTTTCCCCCCTTTGGCAATCCGCCGATCATGCCGAAGTCGGTGCGGTCAAATTTGCCCGTACCGTCAAACGTCACCAGGGCGACGTCATCGAGGATCGAAGGGGTGGCATACGGATGCAACGTACCATCGGCAGCTTTCAATCCAAGAATCACTCCGTGACCGATAAACTCAAACGCTCCCTTTAGCGTTGCGTTCGAGCAAAGGCCGCCATGGCCGTCGTGGTCGCCAGCCTGCGCGGCACCGCTGAGCAAGAGAAGCGCAACGGCCGCTGCCGATAAAATGCTTGCATGCTTGATCTTCATGGTCATCTCCTTGTCACCGAATCAGGCGCGTGAGATCACGGCGCGCAGTGGCCCATTGCCTGGTTGCAGTAGGCGCCCAATTCAAACAACTGAAATTAATAATGGCCGCAGTGATACCGCGCTGCCGCCATCTGCGGAGCAAGCTGTGAGAGAGAACGATGGGCCGTCAGTGCAGCCAGGTGTTCTGGAATGGGAAGCAGGAAAGACTTAAGCGTGGGCCAAAGTAATGAATGGCGAAACGCTTCACCAAGCGGTCATTTTTTCACTCGGTGTCGGCAGACACGTGCAGAAGGGATGCACAAAATTCCGCTCGATAATGACTTCGTGGGTCGGCTACGCCTTTAAGGTCGCATAGCTGAATTGAGTGTAATCCACGATATTCGCAGGTGCCAGATGGATTTGGCATAAGCGGCCAGAACCGTCGACGGCTCAATCGACAGGCATCGGACCCGTCAGATATTTTCCTTCGCCGAAACCGCTGACCGCTTCAATCGCATCGAAACGGAGAAGCGTTCGGCGGGATGCAAACTGACCGACACCTCGAACGCGACGCCCGACGAGTCCAGATAACGACGCACGATCTCCAGCGCCGCAGTGCCTGCATCGACCCGCAACAGCTCAGCCATTTCCGGCGAGACGTTTACGGCGTGAACGTCCTGCTGGATCTCCGTCACGCATCGGCCGTAGCGCGCTTCAATCAGCGCGCTGATCAGCGTATCTGGTTCCTCGCGAGCGGCCTCGGCGATGTCGGCATAACCGGGATCGATATACACATCCGTCCATCCGATCGGCGGCCGTCTGCCATCGCCGTCGACACGCAGACTCGATATGCGTAGCCAGCGATCGCCCTCATCGCATCGCAAGACCTTGGCCAACGGACCCGCCGCCGCGATCTCCGCCGTCGACTGCACGACGCGCTGGTGTTTCGAGCCGAACTGAACCAGATCCTCAACGGACGCCAGCGAAGGGCGGAAGTCGTTCTTCGGTTGTGTCGACTCGACGCGCGTGCCCGCGTTTTTCCGGCGCGACACGAAGCCGAGCTGCTGAAGCTCATGCAAGGCGGCGCGGATCGTGTGACGGCTCGTCTTGTACTGGTCGCGCAGTTCCAGCTCGGTCGGCAGATACGAGCCGACCGGGAAGCGGCCGCTGGCGATGCCCTGCGTCAGGTCGCGGGCGATGTCGGCGTAATGGGGTTTGTTCATATCGGGTGACGGGCAGCGCTGATCCAGGGGTAAATCATAACTTGAATCATATGTTCGAACATATTATCTTGAATATGTCCGGACATATTGAGGCGTCAGTCACTCTGTCCCGCAATTTCTTCAAACCCGTTTTGATCGAGGCCCCGCCCGCCATGAACAGCCGCTCCATCCCTTCTTCCAGCACCGTCTTCGATTCGATCCTGTTTCGCGACGCGTTCGGCACCGCCAAAATGCGCGCCGTGTTTGCGGATCACGCGCTCGTGCAGCGCTATATCGATGTCGAAGTCGCGCTCGCCAAAGCCGAGGCGCGCGTCGGCGTGATCCCCGCCGACGCGGCCGAAGTGATCGCACGCGAATCGCAGATCGAGCGCATCGACTTCGACCATATGCGCGAGGAAACGGACATCGTCGGCTATCCGATCCTGCCGCTCGTGCATCAGCTCGTCGGCATGTGCGGCGAGGCGGGGCATTACGTGCATTGGGGCGCGACGACGCAGGACATCATGGACACGGCCGTGTCGCTGCAGGTACGCGACGCGCTCGATTCGATCGATGGCGACATCCGCGAACTGCGCGGCATCCTCGCCGACCTTGCGAAGAAGCATCGCGACACGCCGATGGCGGGCCGTACGCACTTGCAACAGGCGCTGCCCGTCACGTTCGGCTACAAGGTCGCGATCTGGCTGGCGATGTTCGACCGGCACCAGCAACGCATCGCGGAGATGCGCAAGCGCGTCGCCGTCGTCGAATTCGCCGGCGCGGCGGGCACGCTCGCGTCGCTGGGCGACAAGGGTCTCGACGTGCAGAAGGCACTCGCGCAGGAATTGAAGCTCGGCGTGCCGGCCACGACATGGCACGTCGCGCGCGATGGTTTCGCGGAGGCTGTCAATCTGCTCGCGCTTGTCACGGGCTCGCTCGGCAAGATCGCCACCGACATCATGATCATGGCGTCGAACGAATTCGGCGAAGTGTATGAGCCGTTCGTGAAGGGACGCGGCGCGAGCAGCACGATGCCGCAAAAGCGCAATCCGATTTCAAGCGAACTAATGCTGGCTGCGGCGAAAGCAGTGCGGCAACAGGCGGGCTTGATGGTAGACGCGATGATCCAGGACTTCGAGCGCGCGACGGGCCCGTGGCACGCGGAGTGGATTGCGATTCCCGAGAGCTTCATTCTGACCTCGGGCGCGCTGCACCAGGCGAAGTTCGCGCTCGGCGGACTGATCGTCGATACCGAACGCATGAAGCACAACCTTGGCATCAGCAAGGGGCTGATCGTCGCCGAGGCGGTGATGATGCAGATGGCGCCGATCACGGGCCGCCAGCAGGCGCATGACATCGTCTACGACGCATGCCGCACGGTGAACGAGCAGGGCGGCACGCTGGCCGAGGCGCTGGCTGCGCTGCCTGAAGTGACACGCCATTTCGATCGTGACGCGATCGACCGCATGACGGACCCCGCGAACTATCTTGGTCTTGCACCGCAGATGGTCGACCGCGCACTCGCGTTGTCCAGCGAGATCTGACCAACGATCTGTGGAGGAGCACACACCATGACGAACGACAACGTATCGCGCGACGATTCAATTGCGCCGCCCGCCAGGCGGCCCTGGTATCGGAAACTGGGCATGCAGGTTCTGCTTTCGCTGGTGCTCGGCATTGCTGTCGGATTGATCTTTCCGAAGTTCGGCGCGCAGCTGAAGATTCTCGGCGACGTCTTTCTCGCGCTCATCAAGGCTGGCGTCGCGCCGCTCGTGTTCCTCACGATCGTGCATGGCATTGCATCGGCAGGCGATGTGAAAAGCGCAGGGCGGGTGGGCTGGCGCTCCATCGTGTACTTCGAAGTCGTGTCGACGATTGCGCTTGCCATTGGTTTGCTGGCGGGCAACTTGTTGCAGACGGGCAAGGGCATGACGGCCATCACGCCGGGCGCGATGCCTGTCATTGCCGCGAAGGCCGCGCCGCAAGGCTTCACGGAGTTTGTGATGCATCTCGTGCCGGACAACTTCATCGGCGCGTTTGCGAAGGGTGAACTGTTGCAGGTCGTCGTGTTGGCCGTGATGGTGGGCATCGGTATTCTCGCCATTCCCGAGAGCCGGCGCGTACGCATCAACGAAGGGCTCGACCTGATTTCGCAAGTGCTCTTCTCGTTCATCAATCTCGTGATGAAGCTCGCACCGCTGGGCACGTTCGGCGCGGTGGCGTTCGCGGTCGGCAGCAACGGCACGGCGGTGCTGGTCGCGCTCGCGCAACTCGTGCTGAGCTTCTATGCGGTGATCGCGTTGTTCATCGTCGTGGTGATGGGCCTCATTGCGAGGCTCGCGGGCTTCAGCATGTGGCGGTTCCTGCGCTACATCAAGGACGAGATATTGATCGTGCTCGGCACGGCGTCATCGGAAAGCGCATTGCCGCGGCTGCTGATCAAGCTCGAACGCCTTGGCTGCGCGAAGCAGACGGTCGGACTCGTTCTGCCGACAGGGTACGCGTTCAATCTGGATGGCACGTCGATCTTCATGTCGATGGGTGTGATGTTCATCGCGCATGCGTACAACGTGCCCATCACGTTCGAACATCAGGTCGGCATCCTGCTGCTGATGCTGCTGACGTCGAAAGGCGCGGCGACGGTGTCGGGCGGATCGTTCGTGGTGTTCGCGGCGACGGTGACATCGACGGGTATCTTGCCCGTCGAGGGACTTGCCGTGATCTTCGGCGTGTACCGTTTCATGTCGATGGCGATTGCCACCTGCAATACGATCGGCAACAGCCTTGCGACAGTGGTTGTTGCGCGGTGGTCCGGCACGTTCGACACCCAGCGCGCGCATCGTCATCTTTATCCCGAGCGTTACCCGGATACGGCACGCGAAGACGCAGGACTGGATGATGGCGATCTGCTTCCGGATGGTGCGGGCAACGGCGATCCGCGTCCTTCAGCCGTGTCGTTCAAGCGGGCTGGTGCTTCACACTAAACGGTGTCTTGAGAATGTGGCGCGCGCCGGCTCGCGCGCCACACCTGCGCCTCAGAAGATCTACTACGCTGCTCTTGCCGGCACGTTCGACAGAAGCGGCCCCAAACCTTCAGCGAACGTCAGATGCGAGATGACGGCGTCGCGGAGCTTCTGATACGGAAGCTCAGCCAGCATCGCTGTCTGCATCGATGCCATCACTTCTCCCGCTTCCGGGCCGATCATCGTGAATCCCAGGATGCGGTCATCGTTGGCGCCGACGAGAACCTTCATAAAGCCTTGTGTTTCATCGGTCGCTTCGGTTCGAAGTACATGGCTCATCGGCAGTGTTGCAACCCGAACCGCGACACCGTGACGGAGCGCATCGCTTTCATTCAGCCCCACGCGTGCAAGCGGGGGATCGGTGAACAGCGTGTACGGAACCAACCGGTCGCTTGTCTTGCGATCGCCGCCAGCCATGTTGTCGCGCACGATCCTGAAGTCGTCCACCGAAACGTGCGTGAACTGCGGGCTGCCCGCGACTTCGCCGATAGCCCACACGCCCGGCATCGAAGCCTGCAACCGCTCATTGACGCGAATGTATCCGCGATCGTCAAGCTCGATGCCTGCCTGCTCCAGACCGATGTCGGCCGTGTTCGGGACCCGTCCTGCCGCAATGAGAATGTCGCTGCCGTTAATCGCCTGTTCACCGGCAGCGGTGCGCAATACGACGCGAACATGCGTGCCAGAGCGGCCTTCCACACTCGTGGTTTCGGCATTCAGCACGACATCGATTCCTTCCGCACGCAGAATGCGAAGCATCTCTTCGCTGACGTCCACGTCTTCACGTGCCATCAACCGGGCGCCGCGCTCGACGATCGTCACGCGGCTACCGAAGCGGTGATAAGCCTGCGCCATCTCGATACCGATGTAACCGCCGCCGAGCACGATCAGATGCGCTGGCGCGTAGTCAAGGTCCAGCGCGCCAATATGAGTCAGCGGCTCGGCGGCTCGCAAGCCCGGCAGATTGGGAATGGCTGCGTGCGTGCCGACATTGACGACCACCTGCTCGCCGCTGAGCGTGCGCGTGCCGCCGTCGTTGAGTTGCACCTCGATCGTCTTCGGCCCGACGAACCGGCCAACACCCATGATGAGTTCCGCGCCGCTCGACGCATACGCCTGCACATGAAACGCTGCTTCGCGTTCGATCATGGCGCGCTTGCGTTCGCGCACCTTCGCCATGTCGACAATGACGGGGCCAGTCGTCGTGCCAAAGTCGGCGGCATGCCGCGCCAGGTGCGCAACGCGCGCGCTCCAGATTTCATTCTTGCTGGGCAGGCAAGCGACGGCGGGGCATGAACCGCCGACCCACTGCCGCTCAACCACGGCGACGCGTTGTCCCGCTCGTCCCAGATGCCACGCCAGGAGCTTGCCGCCCTGGCCGCTGCCGAGAATCAACGTATCGAAATGTTCAACTTGAGACATGACATCCTCCAATTCATTTGCGAGTTAATGTGGCCGATGTGGCAGTGATCCGGCTTTTTGCCGGACAGCAATGAAGAACAGAGCGTCACGTCTCGCGTGACGCATCCGCCCGGTTACGCACCTGTCACTTGACCGGCGGAAAATCGACGTCCGTGTCGTTGATGCGATTGAACGTATTGGTGAAAATGGTCATCGCGATTGCCAGCGATATCTCGGCTAGCTGCGTGTCGGTGTAACCGGCGGCGCGAATGGCTGCCAGTTCGCTTTCGCTGATCGTGCCACGCGTGGTCTGCAGGTTCAGCACGAAATGGATGAGCGCATCGCGCCTTGCATCGCCCGTCGCCTGGCCCGCGCGAATCTGACGAAGCGCTTCGGGCGAGAGGCCCGTCATCTTCCCCAACATCGCGTGCGCGGCCACACAGTAGTCACAACCTGTCTGCTCGCTGACAAGCAGCTTGATGGTTTCCAGGTCCTGCTTGCTGAGACTGCTGGATGCCAGCGCGTCTTTGGCGTCCAACGCGCCGTTCAATGTCGCGGGCGCGAGATGACCCAGCGCCGCGAACAGGTTCGGTACGCTGCCGCCAGCGATTTTCCGGACCCGTGCGTAGACTTCGGCGGTGGCGCCCGTGGCGTTCGTAACAGCGGGGATAGCGATGCGACTCATGATTGACCTCATTCAGTGGTGGTTAGGAGCCTCCACTTTATGGTCGCTGGATGATCTTGTTGAGCCTCTGAATTCGCAATATCATGCTCAAAAGTATCAACCGAGGTAGCTATGTCACCCCCACTTGATTGGCTCAGCCGTCTGCTCGGCATGATGACGGTGCGCGGCCAGCTTGAACTTCGATGCGCCTATGGCGCACCGTGGCAGGTCGTCTACGGCGATTCGGATGCGGGGGAAATGCCGTATCACATCGTGCTCGGCGGGACGGCCATCCTGGAGACGCCGGGCACGGGCAAGCCGCAGCATCTGAGTGCCGGCGACATCGTGATGTTGACGCACGGCTCCGCCCATATCCTTCACGATGGTGGGGGAGCGAAGCCGAAGCCTGCACGTGAACGCGAAGCGTTGAACCTGATCATCAGCGAAAACAAAGGCACGGGTGAGCGTCTGGATATGCTCTGCGGACGAATCGTGCTGGCGCCACCACATGACCGCTTTATTCGTGCGTACCTTCCGCCGCGACTCGTGATCCGGACATCGGCGGCGGAGGGTTCCTCGCACGGCGAGACGCTGACCCAACTGCAAGCGCTTATGGCGCTCATGCGAGCGGAATCGGGTGCGGACAACCTGGGCGGCTACGCGATGCTCAATGCGCTATCGACGGCGCTCTTCGCGCTGGCGCTACGTATGTCCAGCGAGTCTGACGAGGCGCCGACGGGGCTGCTGGCGCTCGCTGGGCATCCGCGTCTGGCGCCTGCGCTTGCGGTCATATTCAACGAACCCGCCTATCCGTGGACCCTGGCTGAGTTGTCCGGGCTCTGTAGCATGTCGCGCGCGACCTTGCTTCGTCACTTCCATGAGAAGGTGGGACGCTCGCCCAACGAGCTGTTAGCGGATGTCCGGATGGCGCTGGCCGCGAACGCGTTGAAAAAGCCAGGCGTTTCGACCGAAGTCGTCGCCGAGGGCGTCGGCTACCAATCCGTGGCTGCGTTCAGGCGTGCCTTCACGCAACACCTGGGCATGACGCCAGCCGAGTGGCGCCGTTCGGAGCTGGAGAAGCAACAGGGCGGCGTATGAGTCGAAGCAGGTTTGGGATGACCCCGCGTGACGGTGCAAATGGCATTGAGACGATTGCGCAACGGGTGGTACGCTACACTGGTTATTCAGGCGCTCGTCGCGCACTTGTACAGTTCCCATCCCATGAATTCCCGATCCAGCGCGATCTTCACCGCGCTTGCCGCCGCAGCGCTCTTTGGCGCCGCGACTCCGCTCGCCAAGGCCCTGCTCGGGTCAATGTCTCCCTTCCTGGTTGCAGGCCTGTTCTACCTCGGCAGCGGCATCGGGCTCGGTATCGGCATCATCGCCCGGCGACTGCGAACGTCGGCTAAGGAAAATAACAGTCACGGGATCAGCCGGGCCGAGCTGCCCTGGCTGCTCGGCGCCATTGCTGCTGGCGGCGTCGCTGGCCCCGCGCTGCTGATGCTCGGGCTGTCGAGCACACCGGCGGCTACCAGTTCGCTGCTGCTGAATCTCGAGGGCGTGCTGACGGCCGTGATCGCTTGGGTCGTGTTTCGCGAGAACGTCGACGTTCAGGTGTTCCTTGGCATGGTGGCTATCGTGGCCGGTGGCGTGATGCTGTCGTGGCAACCGGCCGAGGCAGGCATTCCCGGTGGCGCGCTGTTGATCGTCGCAGCGTGTCTGTGCTGGGCAATCGACAACAACCTCACGCGCAAGGTTTCGACTAACGATGCGATGGTGATCGCGTGTCTGAAGGGGCTGATTGCAGGGCCGGTGAATCTCGCGATTGCGTTCGCGACGGGCGCGTCGCTCCCCGCTGCTGGTATGGTCGGCGCCGCGATGACAACGGGACTTGCCGGCTATGGTGTAAGCCTCGTGCTGTTCGTGGTTGCGCTACGTCACCTTGGGACGGCACGCACTGGCGCATACTTTTCCGTCGCGCCACTTTTCGGTGTGGCGCTCTCGCTCCTCATATGGCCCGAACTGCCGCACCTGTCTTTCTGGATCGCCGCAGCCTTGATGGCGCTGGGTATCTGGCTGCACGTCCGCGAGCGGCACGAACATCAACACACGCACGAGTGGCTCGAGCATACGCATCGGCATCGTCATGATGAACATCACCAGCACGAACACGACTTCGTCTATGCCGGTGATGAGCCACACACGCATCCTCATGTGCATCTGCCCATTACCCATTCACACGCGCATTTCCCGGACGTTCACCATCGACATTCGCACTAGTGCGGAGAAGCTCGTGAAATGACGCTGCGCCCCGGTAATCAGCGCGGAAGCCCAGGATGCTGACGATAACGCACCGATGCAGCTCGCTGGCGTGCTACCCTTGACCGGAGCCTGACCGGTTCTCGTGACACTGGCCCGCCCCGGCAACGACTGGCAATGGTGCATGCACAATTTACCGGAAACAGACCCGCCGCTCGCCGGCTGGTCGGAACTGATCCTCAACGTCGACGACAATGACGCCGCGCGGCTTGCCAAAACGCGCGTGCTGCGTCGTGCGGGCTTCGACGTGCTCGAAGCGTCGACCGGTGAGCAGGCGCTGGCGTTGGTTACATCGCACAAACCTGCCGTCGTCCTGCTCGACGTGCGGTTGCCGGACAGCGATGGCGTCCACGTGTGCAAGCGAATCAAACAGAATCCCTCGACGCGGTCCGTACTGGTCCTTCAAACTTCCGCGGTCCTGTTGAGTGCCTCTGACCGGATTCGCGCCCTGGACAGCGGCGCCGACAGCTATCTGACAGAGCCCGTCGAAGCGCCTGAGCTTGTCGCCAATGTCCGTGCGCTACTACGCCTGTGGCGCGCCGAGCGCGCACTTCACGAGGCGGACCGTCGCAAGTCCCAGTTCCTCGCGACGCTCGCGCACGAATTGCGCAATCCGCTCGCCCCGATCCGCAACGCGCTGGAACTGATGGACCCGAGATTCCAGACGAGCCCTGCCGCAGCGCGCGCCGCATGGCAAACGGTCGGGCGACAGGTGGAACACCTGTCGCGCCTCGTCGACGACCTGCTCGATGTTTCGCGTCTCGCGCATGGAAGGCTCACACTCGATCGCACATCGGTCAATGTGGGTGTGGCCATCGCCACGGCAGTCGAGGCCAATCGGCCCGATATCGATGCGAGGCGGCAACAGGTTTCGATACATCTGGAGAATGAGGGATGCGCCGTTTTTGGCGATGACGCTCGGGTCGTTCAGATGCTCGACAACCTCGTGTCCAATGCGACGAAGTACGCGCCAGACGAAAGCGAGATTGAAATCGATGTCGGGCAGTCGCAAGGCATGGTGTCGATCAGGGTGCGTAATCAGGGCGTCGGCGTCCTGCCAGAAGAACAGGAAGCGATCTTCGAGCCATTCATCCAGTCGCAGCGAAGCGTTGCTGCGTCGCAGGGCGGGCTCGGGATAGGCCTGTCGCTGGTCCGTGCGCTTGCCGTGCTACATGACGGAACGGTGACGGTCCGGTCGAAGGGAGCGGGGACGGGGGCTGAGTTTGTGCTGCGTCTGCCCGAATACATAGGATCGACATCGCTCGCTTCGTCACAGGCAGAGGGCGCGTTGGTGAACGACAGCCGCTCCCGAAGCATCCTGATAGTGGACGACAAACTCGATGACGCCACGTCGCTTGCCGCGTTGCTCGAATCGCGCGGGCACCGGGTGCATATCGCGGGCTCTGGTAACGCCGCGCTGATCCTCAACGGGCAGGTTACGCTCGATGTCGCGATCATTGACGTCGGCATTCCGCCGCCAGATGGTTATCAGATTGCCCGGACTATCCGGGCACACCCCATCAGCGGAAGTGCCGTACTCATTGCCGTTTCAGAATCCGCGCAAACCCGCGACGGACGTGACTGGCGTGCGGCCGGCTTCGACCACCATCTCGTCAAACCGGTTGTGCTTTCCGACGTATTGCGGCTTGTCGATGGGGCTTGAGCGGGGCGAAGCGTCACCCGTGCCCATTCCGGGGGCGGCGCGGACTGATGTGCTTAGTCCAGAGATCATGCGCTGCTATTTCTAAACCGGACCAGTCAACTTGGTGGAAACCGGATCAATTCCCGGTCCGCACGGTCGCGACAATGGAGCTTCGGAAACCACAACCGGACTCCATGATGGATATCGCGACTTGCTGGGCAGCAATCATTGCCTTCGGCGTCGGAATGTATATCGTACTCGACGGATTTGATCTCGGCATCGGGATCCTTCTTCCGTTCTTTTCGTCCGAAAGCGAACGTGAGCGTCTATTCAGCAGTCGTTTTCCAGTGTGGCGCGGTAACGAGGCATGGATGGTGTTCGGCGGCGCGTCGCTTTACGCTGCGTTTCCAACGGTCTGTTTGGTTTTGCTTTCCGCGCTCTATTTGCCATTAGTCACGATGGCACTTTGCCTGATCTTCCGGGGCGTGGCCCTTCAGATCCGGGCAAAGGCCGGAAGGTCGCGTCAGTTGTGGAATGGGGTCTTCATTTTCGGATCGGCAGGCGCGACCTTTTTTCAGGGCGTCATGCTAGGCGAATGGCTATCGGGGATGCGTGTAGCAAACGGACATTTCGTCGGAAATGAATTCGATTGGCTCACACCTTTTTGCCTGTTCACGGGGCTTGCGCTTTTGATAACGTATGCGCTGCTTGGCTGCTGCTTGGCTGCTGCTGGCTGATTGCGAAGACCGAAGGAGAACTGCAGCGCAAGCTCTACAGAACCTTTTTGCCGTTGACGGCACTTCAGCTTCTTACGATGATCGGGCTGCTCACTGGTCTTGTGTCACTGGTGATGTATGGTCTTCTTGGTTGCTGCTGGTTGATCTCAAGGAGCAAAGGGGAGTTGCAGCGCAAGCTGTATCAAGTCGTTCTGCCGTTGGCTGCACTCCAACTACTTATGATCGTCGGCCTCGGTATGAAAACGGAGATGAACGCTCCGACGCTTGTGGCTCGATGGTTTGACTGGAACGTCCTGCGTTGGCTGCTTCCTGTACCGCTGCTGCTCGCGGCTGCCTCATGCGGTATGTACCGTGCTGTCGCAGCGCTTCGCGGTATCGCGCCTTTTGTCATCGCACTACCGTTTTTGTTACTCGGCTATATTGGCTTGCTGATCGACATATGGCCTTTCTCTATCTTCGCCGGAGCGAGTATCTGGCATGCAGCCGCTCCGCGATCGAATGAGGTTTTCAAGCTCGTCGGTGCCGCGATGATTATTCTGATCTTGCTGACCTACACTTTGCCTGGTTATCGGTTTCCTGGACGCGCGCGAGATCTTTGTGACCTTTGAAAGCGCGACGCCAATCCAGGCGCGCAGGGCTACGCGTATTCCGGCGATACGATATGCGAACGTCGAGCGCCCAGCCGGGCGCGTCACGCTCTTCGGATGTTCGCCGTGCAGCCGAAATTGAACTCCAGCCGCTGCCTGACGGGCTACGCGAACCCTACTGTATATGTCGTCGGACCGCCGCCGAAATGTGCCGTCAGCAATTGGCGGCGGTTGGGTGTACCGCTCTTCGGCAAACCGAGGTGAACCCAGGTGTGTTCGAAGATCAGTTGGTCGAACACGAGCGTGGACGTCTGCAACAGCCGGCAAATGTCGATCGGGGTGCCGTATTGCGGTGCGATGAAATCCACCGCGAGACCATAGATGTGCGCGCTGTCGACGGCGCCTTTGACGGCCTTGTTCAACTGTGGCGAACGATAGCCCGACGAAACGATGATCGGTTTTCCGATCAATGCACGCACCTTTTCCAGTACCTGTGCAGTGTTCTTAAGATTGACGATGATATCGGGACCGGGGACGTTTGAGATGTTTTCTCGCGACGCGGTCTGACTCGCCACGAACTCTTCCAATGTGAAATGTGGGCTTAGGTCCATGATGTCTGCCTCGATAACATCAGAAGTAAAAGCGTGCCTGACAGCAGGCTGAGAGTCGGTACACGCGTCGTCATCCTCACGCCAGGATATTCCTCGCGGCGACCTCCGCGCAAAAGCGCCCGGCAATCTGCCCATATCCCGAGGAGGTCGGGTGAATTTCGTTTAACCAGTCCGGACTGCTGATTCGCGGATCGGCGTCGGTCGGCGTCAGTATTCCGAGCGTTCGGATGATATGGAAATTCTGCAAGCCCAGTCCGCTCGCTAGATCAAATAGCCGGTCAATGAATTCCTTCGCCAGTGTTTTCCAGTCATCTGGCGGCACCTCGTACGCCAGCAACGCCGGATACAGCCACGGCCCGAAATGCAGGCCCGCACCCACATTGCGCGGCATCGGATAGTCGTAGGTGTGCGTGATGATGGGCATGTTGCGGTTTGTCTTGCTGGCGGCGCGCATGGCGTCCAGGGCCGCATACTGGGCACGAAGATGCTGGGCAAACAGTGCCCACCCGTCCTCGGAAACGTATGTTTTGCCTGGCTGCTCCCGCTCGGATTTCGTCAGCATGAGTCGGTCGCCGGGGCTGTGTGGCGTTCCGTGAGCATCCGTCGGGGGGACACCTAGCGCGTCGATCAGGTCATTGCCGCCAGCCGATAGCAGCATGGCGTCCCACGGACGCTCGCGTGGCCCACACAGATAGCTCGCGAACCACGGGTCCCGACGCCATTCGACCATGTGGGCAAGCGTATCGCCCGGGTCGGCGCAGTTCACGATGATCGCAGAGTGTCCGAAATCCAGATGTGGCAGCAACGATGACGTCCGAAACAGGTTCAAGCCATTGATCGAGAACCACGAGTCACCTTGCGCCAGCATCCGGTATCGGACTGACGAGAAGTCCGGCGCCATTTCGCTGTCAACCTGCGATGCAGGGACAATCTGCGGTCTGTTCGGCATGACGCCTCCAGCTGGGATCGTGTACTCTTGCACGGAAGACGGGATACGAACGCTCATCCGCCCGCGCCTGGTACGGGCATCTTCACGCCTGCTAGCGTCTCGATAGCGTCGTAGATCGATTTCACTACCGCGTTGTAGATCTTTTCGATTTCAACTTCGACGATCTGCACAAAAGTAGTCACGAAACGCCTTGCCATCTGATCGAGTCCATCCAGATAGAACATCTTCTCGGCGGCCGTGAAGGCATTGGCCTCGATCATGTCCGCAACCAGTGCGGACTGCTGCGTGAGGGCTTGCAACTGCGCTTTTGAAAACCCGGCGATCATCGTGACGTCATTACCCGTGACCGTTTTAACGGTCGGGGAAATGTTCTTCACGAACGCAATGGACAAGTCGCTGTAACCTTCGTTTCAGAAGCTCTCTTTCATTAAAGTAGGAAACTTCAGGTTAGGACGTATATCGGGTTTTTTCGAGTGACGGGTGACCGCCCACTGAGGAGTTATGTGCGGTAAAGAACATTTATCAAACGACTAACGATGTGTCAGAAGATCATCCCATTTCGGGGATGACCTGTTGAGCGACGTGTTGCCCCACTACGGGAAGTCAATAGTCCCAATCCGGTTCGTCACAGGCGGGCAGCACATTGAGTAATTGCTTCGCCAGCGCTTCTATGTTGTATGCACCTGGGACCATCGGCACGAACCAGTAGACATAGCGCTCAATCTGGCGCCTCGTCGAGAAGACTTCGAACGACGTCGAGCCGGCTAGCGAGACCAGTTTGCGCGCCGCTTCAAGCGCCTTGTTTGTGAGTGATTCTCCGCAATAAGCGGGTGGCAGGCCATCGATGTGTTCCGCGATCAGATACAGTTCCGTCAGAGTTCCATAAGCCCACACGCGATTGCTTCGCTCGCCATGATCCGCATCGTTGAGCGATTGCACGTGCGCGCTCAACCAGATCGATGTCATATCCTGCTCGGGCTGATCAAGTGGCCTTGGCAGGCGGTCAAGATATTGCAGAAGAAGCGTCAACGAAAGAAATTGAACCAGTTGCGACGGGCTTTTACGCTGCTTCAGGTAGCTTGACCAATAGTGGTTTCTCGACGTTTCGAGCTTGCTGATCAGTTGCATGCCCTCTTTCGAGCTGGGATCGAGTTTGCCTTGCTGCGTCGAGTGGTAGAGCATCTGCGCTTCGCGTTTTTCGGTGCTTGCCAGTAATTCGAGAATGCGTGCTTCCTGTTCGGGATGTTCGTCGATCGCCAGTTTCAGGCGGGCCTTTGCCTCGCTCACCTGCTGTTGTGCTCTGGCCAGTGTGTCGCGGCGCGCGTGGTTTTCGACGCTGGAGGCAACTGGCGGAAGTTGCGATTCCGAAGTCAGAAAAGCGCTCATCGCGCGGTCGGCCATTTTCAACGCAATCGAGATGCAGTCCATCGACTGCTGGATGCGTGCGTCGACCAGCTGTGTGTCGAAATTGGGCGGCAGGGATGCATACGTGACGATACTCGCCCAGTCGTGTTTGTCCTTGAAGTACGAATGCAGCCGTCTGCGCATGCCGACAACCAGCTTGCGCGGGTCTTCTCCCCACAGCAGGCCCTCGTACATGTCCTTCACGAACACCACCGAGCCGCCGAAAGACAGCGGATACTGACTCGCGATCACGAGCGGGACGCCGGCCTCGTGCAGCGCGTGGGCGATGCTTGCGCCAACGCCCGTCACCGAGCCGACGTTGCCGGCGTTGCAACTTGCGAGCGTCACGACGGCAGGGCGTGTGAACCGGCCCGGCTGGTTATGACGCGGTGTGCGCAAGATGGTCGCCAGACGGTCGCCGGAAATTGCTTCCACGCCGTCAGGATGTCGGTCGGAATGAAATGCGAGACCGAAGCGGCTGTCATAGGGCGTGTTCGTTTGAACGCCGTGCGCGAGAATGTGTACATGCGTATAGTCATTTTTCGCGCAGGCATCTTCGAGGCTCTCGGCAGATGCGTTCGGCAACACAGAAAGCCGGCCCCCGATGACTTTCAGGCGTTTTTCGTCGTCGTAGTCATCGGAGAGCGCGAGCCAAGGCGTCAGCGCCTCGCGCAACGCCAGCAGATGCGCTTCGGCAGGTACCGTTTCCATGTCGGATGGCGATGCGAAGGCGAACAGAATGCGTGGCTTGCGCGGCCAGCGAACGTATTCCTGAGCAACCCGCCGTGTCTCCCGCGTAATGCAGATGGGCTGCTGGGTCTGCAGCGAAAGCGCTTGCCCCTCGCCGGGGAAGCCATTGGGAGCGGTCGCCAGTTCGAAGGGAAGCAGGGCGAGCTCCGACGCGGAAATGATCAGTCGCAGGTGCGTGACCTGCTCGGCAGTGTCGCCGTCGCCTGTGCCCGTTCTTTGCCGGTTGAGATCGGCGGTCAGGCCGGGAATCTCTCCAAGCAGCTGGCCCAGCACACGTGCGGTATCCCCCATCTGGAATTCACGCGCTTCGGGCCCGAGCTGATAGCTCAACGCGCGCAGCCGATAGAGCATCTGGTTGTGTTCGAACGGGACGTGCAACGTAACGGCGCTATGGTTTTCGCACAGCGCGATGTATTCGGTAAGGGGCGACAGCAACTGATTATGAGGTGGCCCGTGACGCAGCAATTCGAGTGTTATTTTGCGCATCATCGAATCTCCATGCAGCTTGCCGGCAGGTCCACGTCGAGTTCTGTTTTGTCGTCGATGGTTTTTACGTGGCGAAGCTCCGCCTTGACACTGTCCGCTGCATCTCGCCATACGACCACGACCGTGCAGGACTTGATGACCAGATCCTGCGCTTTGTCGAGATCAGCCATGGTGCCGCGTTTGAGTGCCGCGAAGACTTGCGCGAATTGTTGTGGGTCGGCACGAACCTCGGCCTTGATGCGAATCAACCGCGCCCATGTGCCGCTGTTGAAATAGCAGCCGGGTCCATTTCTGCGGCGCATTGCGCGTTCCAGATGGGTGTGGCCGGCGATGACGACGTCGATGTCCGGAGACACTTGGGCATCGAGCTGCACGGCGGTGTCGTCGCGCTCGCCAATGTCGAAGCTGCGATCGCGGTCGAGGTTTTCGAGTGCCTCGCGCAAGACCTCGCTGGTCGATTCCTTTCTAGACCATTTGACCAGCGCGCCGAAGGCGTCGAGCTGGAGACCCTCTGCGCCGGCAACGAGGTCGGTGGCGGTGAAGCCGTGGCGCGCCCGGTCATCGGCCATCAGCAACAGCTCGCGTGCCTGGAGCGCGGCCTGCCGCGACCTCGAGGCCGCAGCGACGGGCGCGTGCGGGGCGTCGATCATGGATGGCGCCGCTCCGTCTTCCACCGGGTTCGCGCCCAGCATTCCGTCGGGTTTGCGCACGCCAGCCCATAAGCGTGTCAGTGCGACGGACGCCAGTTTCTTTGCCCGGTCAAGTTCGCCGACCAGTTGCGGCGCGCATGCCGCGAGCGTCGGCGCCACAGCTGCCTGTTCCGGTTTCAGCAGATCGACGAAGGGGTACTCGCGCTTCACCGGATTCATCACGTCGATCACCATCTTGCTGCCTGCATTCGGAATCCACGGCTCGACTGCCCGGCCGATCTGCACATCGCGTGCTATCTCGCGAATCCTTTCGAAGTTCGCCGGATTCCAGAGGTCGACCTCGTTGCCATGCAAACAGAGAACCGAGCGCCCACCGACGCTGCACAGCACACCGGCGCCGTCGAAAACCAGATACAGGCGCGAGTGCGCGCCTGGCGCCGCCGACTGTCCTCCCGTCAGAATCTGCACGAGGCGCTCGCGCACCCACGGCAACGCCAGTTCGAGATCGTGATTGCCGAGATTGACGATCAGCCGCCGCCGTTCCTTGCCGAGAAAATAAGGAAAGGCCTCGAAGACGGCACGAAAAGTGTCGTCCTTGGCGATACGTTCGAGCTTCTGGATGGCGCCGTGTGGGTCGAAATAAGTCGCGTCTTCTTCGGCGAGAAAGTCGACGAAATCTCCATTGATGACGAGCGCCACTTCATCGTCGGGATCCTGATCGGCAAGCAGCCGGATGAGTCCCGCCAGCTCATTGCTCGAGCCAAAAATCTGGAATCCTGGCGGCCCCCCAAGATGGATATCTGAAATGACGTAGAGCCTGTCGACGTGGTGGATCGGCTGCACGGCAGTCTTCTCCATGATCAGATGCCGGGTTGCGGGGGGCAAGCAGATTCAGCACGGCGCGGCCGGGGGGCACTTTCGGCATGCCAGATGTACCGTAGACGATCAGGAATGGTCGTATTCGAATGATCGTGCCGACATACCGCGCTCACGTGCTCTCATAACATAGTTGAGGCACGGTTCTTTTGCCGATCTTTCGCGCATGGGAACCAGGCATCGTGACTACGTTGGAAACTATTCACCGGCTTGATGTACTTATGGAATTTTTTAAATGAATGATTTCGTGTGACTGACGTTTGCCGCTTTTAGAAATGCATCAAGCGGCTCGTCTTGCCTGTAGACGGAACTGTGCGTTACCGCACATAACGAGGTAGGCTAGCTCACTGACGAACATCGACATAGGCATGTTCGCGTGCGCGGATTCACCGTGCGAAGCTGGTGAGTGGTCTGATAAAGAACTCCGCAATGAATGTGCGTATCTCAGGGTTCTTTGGCCGGCAAGTGTCGCCACGCTAAAGAAGACCCCTAAGAATAGTGTGGAGTCCAGGCTGAACTGGACGAGCCGACCCTTGAGGCGCTGAAGGCCGCCACGCCTTGATTCAGGTCGATAAAAGCTACTCGTAAAAAAGACAGAGTTGCGGGCCGCGCGCGAATCCACGAAACCCGCAATGCGTTCACAGTCCCGCTGAGCTTAGTGGCCGCCGCTAGCGCGTCCAATCGCATCGAGTTCGGCTAGCACGGCATCGCTGAGTCGCAGCTGCGCGGCCTGCATGTTTTCGCGCAGATGTGCGACCGATGAAGTACCGGGGATCAGCAGAATATTCGGCGACCGATGCAAGAGCCACGCGAGCGCGACCTGCATTGGTGTCGCGTTCAACGTATGCGCGAGGTCCGACAACGCTGACGATTGAATCGGCGTAAAGCCGCCGAGCGGAAAGAACGGCACATACGCGATGCCTTGCGCGGCCAGTTGATCGACGAGCGCATCGTCTTCGCGCTGCACGAGGTTGTAGTGATTCTGCACGCAGACGATCGGCACGATGCGCTGCGCTTCTGCAATCTGCGTGGCCGTCACGTTGCTCAGGCCGATGTGCTTCACGAGCCCTTCGCGCTGCAATTGCGCGAGTGCGACGACCTGCTCCTCGATCGATCCTTCCGCCGGGCTGTGGATGTTTCCCATCACGCGAATATTGACGATATCGAGCGCGTCGAGGCCGAGGTTGCGAAGATTGTCATGCACGCCGCGCCGCAGGTCCTCCGGCTCGCGCGCGGAAAGCCATGATCCGTCGTCGCCGCGAACGGCACCCAGTTTGGTGACGATGGTCAGGTCATCAGGATAAGGATGCAGCGCCTCGCGAATGATCTGGTTGGTGACGTGCGGGCCGTAGAAGTCGCTGGTGTCGATGTGATTGACGCCGGAAGCGACGGCCTCGCGCAACACAGCGAGGCACGCGCCGTGGTCTTTCGGCGGCCCGAATACGCCGGGCCCGGCCAGTTGCATCGCGCCGTAGCCCATGCGGCGAACCGGGCGGCCAGCCAGCGGGAAGGTGTCGGTGGAATGGAAGTTCGGCATTGCGCGCTCCTTGGTAGTCGATGAGCCACAGTGTGCTCGGATTGCGCTGTTGAATAAACCCAACTAAAGTGTACGGGCTGTTGAAATTATTGAACAATGGCCCCTATGGAACTGAACGACCTTGCCGCCTTCGTGTCGGTGGCGCGTGCGGGCGGCTTCCGCGACGCGGCGCGCATGAGTGGCGTCTCCGCATCGAGCCTGAGCATCGCCGTGCGCCGCCTCGAAACGAAGCTCGGCCTGCGGCTGCTCAACCGCACCACGCGCAGCGTCGCGCCCACGGAAGCGGGGCAGCGGCTGATCGAAAAGCTCACGCCGCTTTTCAGCGAAATGGAAGCGGCGCTCGACGTCCTCAACGTGTTCCGCGACAAGCCGAGCGGCACGCTCAAGCTCAACGTGCCGTCCAGCGCCGCGCGCATCGTGCTGCCTTCCGTCATCGCGCCGTTTCTGAAAACGTATCCCGACATTCGCGTCGAGGTCGTGGTCGAAGATGGCTTTGCCGATGTGCTGTCGATTGGTTGCGATGCGGGCATTCGCTACGAAGAGCGGCTCGAGCAGGACATGATCGCGATGCCCATCGGCCCGCGCGTGCAGCGTTTCGCGACGGCGGCGACGCCCGATTACCTCGATGCACATGGCAGGCCCGAGCATCCGCGCGACCTGCTCGATCATGCGTGCCTGCGCGGCCAGTTTGCCGGCGGCGCGATGCCGACGTGGGATTTCGAGCGCGACGGCGAAGTGGTGCGGCTCGATCCGTCGGGACCGCTCGTGGTCAGGCCGGGCGCGGCCATCGAGCTTGCCGTCAGCGCCGCGCTGGCGGGCGTCGGCGTGATTCACCTGTTCGAAGGGATGCTGCGGCAGCACCTGGACAGCGGCGCATTGGAGCCGATTCTCGAGCCGTGGTGGCAGCGGTTTTCCGGGCCGTTTCTCTACTATCCGGGGCGGCGTCATTTGCCTGCGCCTTTGCGCGCGTTCGTCGATTTCCTCAAGGAGCAGGGTTCGGCGGATGCGTCGACTGCGCGCTGAGGCTAAAGTGTCCCCTTCGGGCCGCTCCCGGCCCAACCGCTTATCCGTCATCCGAATTCGAATTCACCGAGGTTCACCGCCATGAAAAAGCTGCTGAACGATCCGTCGCGTGTCGTGCGCGAGATGCTCGAAGGTCTCGCGATGCTCGCGCCCGAGACCGCGTTGCTGCGCGACGCGAATGTCGTCGTGCGGCGCGATTTGCCTGAGGCGCATGCGCGGCGCGTCGCGATCATTTCGGGCGGCGGCAGCGGACATGAGCCGGCGCACGCGGGCTATGTCGGCGACGGCATGCTGGCAGCCGCCGTGTGCGGCGAGGTGTTCACGTCGCCGTCGACGGATGCCGTGCTCGCCGCGATCCGCGCGTCGGCGGGACCGAACGGAGCGTTGCTGGTCGTCAAGAACTACACGGGCGACCGCCTGAACTTCGGCCTTGCCGCCGAGTTGGCGCGCGCCGAAGGGATTCCCGTCGAGGTCGTCGTGGTGGCCGACGACGTGTCGCTGCGCAACACCGTCGAGCGCGGGCGGCGGCGCGGCATTGCGGGAACTGTGTTCGTACACAAGATCGCGGGCGCGGCGGCTGCGGCGGGGAAGACGCTCGCAGACGTGGCGGCGATGGCGCGCAGTGCGGCCGATGCGATCGGCACAATGGGCGTCGCGCTCGACGGCTGCACGCTGCCCGCGACGCAACAGTCGAGCTTCAGTCTCGCGGATGACGAGATCGAACTGGGCCTTGGCATCCACGGCGAGAAAGGCGTGCAACGCACGAAGCCGATGCCTGCCGATCAACTGACGGACACCTTGCTCACCGCGATCACCGACGATCTGCAACTGGCGAGCGGCGAGCGCGTCGCACTGCTCGTCAATGGTCTGGGCGCGACCACGCCGATGGAGCTGGCGGTCGTCGCGCGCGCGGCGATCAATGGACTCAAGCAGCGCGGGTTGCGTATCGAGCGCGCATGGTGCGGCACGCTGCTGTCCGCGCTGAACATGCCGGGCTGCTCGATCTCGGTGATGCGTGTGGACCACGAGCGCCTTGCGCTACTCGACGCGCCGACGAAGGTCGCGACATGGCCGGGCGCGGGACGCGTGAATGTCGATGGCGCGACGGGTATCGCGTTAGGCGCGGAGGAAGATGCTGTTGCATCGTCGGCTGAAGCTGCCGTCGAACGCACGCCGTTGCAGCTTGCGTTCGACGCCGCTGCGCGCGCCTTGATCGGTGAAGAAGCGCGCCTGACCGAACTGGATTCGAAAGCGGGCGACGGCGACCTCGGCTCCAGCATGAAGCGTGCGGGCGAAGCCGTGCTGGCGATTCCCGCCACCGCATGGCCATCGGCGGCCGATGCGCTCGCCGATCTCGCCGTCACGCTGCGTCGCGCGATTGCAGGCAGTTCGGGGCCGTTCTACGCGACGGCGTTGCTGCGAGCATCGCGCCGTCTCGGCGAGAGCGATGCACCTGCATTGTCCGATTGGGCGGCTGCGTTCGATCTGGCTGTAAAGGCGATCTCCGAGCTAGGCGGCGCGCAACCCGGCGAGCGCACGATGCTCGATGCGCTGCGGCCTGCTTCCGATGCGTTCACGGAAGTGATCGGTCGCGGCGAACCGCTTGCTACTGCGTGGACTGCAACCGTCGATGCAGCGGAGAAGGGTGCGGCATCGACGGCTTCGATGATGCCGCGCGTCGGACGCGCGAGCTATCTCGGCGAGCGTGCTGTGGGCGAACCCGACGGCGGCGCGGTGGCCGTGGTGTGCTGGCTGCGCGCGTTGACGCCGTTCGTGTACTAACAGTTCATGCGCTAGCTGCCGATAGCTTTCGCCCGTTTGGCAGCGAAGTCCCACAACTGCGCCTGATTCGTCTCGACACGCGCGGGCAACAGGCCGTTCTTGTAGAACGCATCGGCAATGATCTGCTGCTCGCTGTAATTCTGCACGGCAACGGCCCGCACCAGATAACTGCGCCGCGCGTTCGCGCGTTCGATCGTGGTTGCGTCGAGGCCCCATATCGGCGCGAGTGTTTTTGCGGCGTCATCGGGATGCGCGCGCAGCCATTCGCCCGCTTCCTTCAGTTGATCGAATACGACCTGAACCACTTCGGGATGCGCATCGGCGAACGTGCTCGACGCGAGGTAGTAGCGCTGATACGAAGCGAGCCCGTCGCCATTCGCAAGAACCCGCACGTCGGCGTTTTTGTCGACGGATGCGACATACGGGTCCCACGTAATCCATGCATCGACGCTGCCGCGCTCGAATGCCGCGCGACCATCGGCGGGCGTGAGATAGCTGATCTTGACATCGCTCGCTGTGATACCTGCCTTGCTCAATGCCGCCAGCAACAAATAGTGGCTGCCCGCCGCTTTCGTCACCGCGATACGCTTGCCCTTCAGGTCCGCGAGCGCGTGCAACGGGCTGTCCTTCTTGACGATGATCGCCTGCGCGCCGGGCGAAGGCGCTTCCTGCGCGACATACACGAAGCGCGCATGCGCGGCTTGCGCGAAGATCGGCACGGTGTCGGCGACATCGGCGCTGAAATCGACGGCATCGACATTGAGCGCCTCCGTCAACGGCAGGCCGCTCGTGAACTCGTTCCACGAGACGCGCACGTTGAGCGGCGCGAGTGCTTTCTCGAGCGAGCCGCGTGCCTTGAGCAGCGTAATGAGCGTCGACGATTTCTGATAACCGATGCGCAACGAAACAGGCGCGCCATTAGCGTTGGCCGCTTGCGCGAAGCTCTGCGCCGAGGTCAGCCCAAACAGGGAAACCAGTGCGATGCGGGTGAAGGCCCGCCGTGTCATAGACGCCATACGTGTATTCCGTTTTCTGTGTTGAATTGGGCGGAGCAATGGATCGATTCGCCATCGTAGCAACGGAACCGACGCTTCCTAAGCGAATGTTTCAGCTATTGATTGCACGGTTTTCGATAAGCGTAGGCGTGTAGTTCATCACACTCGACACGTCATTCAAAAGATGCAAAACATAAATATTGCTGTGAGATAAACATATATAAATAGAATAATTCTCACCGTGGTCCTTCGTCGCTACGCTTGCCTGCATATCGACTGTGAGGGCCTATGAGCGCTTCTGTTCCAACGTCTTTTTCTGTGCGGCGGCGCGTGCTTCGCGCACTCGCGGCGGCGCCTGCCGTCGCTGCGTTTTCCGCATCGGTCGCGCGTGACGCGCAAGCAGCCGACGCAGCGTCGACCACGATCGTGCTCGGCGATCAGGCCGGTGGCACGCGTGCGCTTGCCGAAGCCGCGAAAGTACTCGACGGCACGCCGTACGCGTTTCGCTGGGCCAACTTCCAGGGCGCAGCACCGCTATTCGAAGCGCAGCGCGCGGGCGCCGTCGATCTCGCGCCCGCCGGCGATCTGCCCGTGCTCGCCGCTGCCGTCGGCGATCCGACGTTGAAGATCGTCGCGACGCGTGTCGGCTCCGGGGCGCAACTCGGCATTCTCGTTGCGCAGGATTCGAAGATCCGCGCGGTCGCGGACCTGAAGGGACGCACGGTGTTTATCTCATCGGCGCGCGGCAGCATTTCGCAATTCCAACTGTACGGCGCGCTGGCTGAAGCGGGATTGTCGAAAGACGATGTGTCCGTGCGCTTCATTTTGCCCGTCGATGCCTTCGCGGCATTCGCGTCCGGTTCGATCGAAGTGTGGGCGACGTTCGATCCGTACTACGGCATCGCGGTGCAACGCGGTGCGCGCGTCTTGCGCGACGGTACAGGTATCAATAGCGGCCTTGGCTTCATCACGGCATCGGGCGCAGCGCTTGCCGACACGCGCAAGCGCGCGGCCATCGCGGATGTGTTGCTGCGTTATCAACGCGCAGGCGACTGGGCGGTCGCGAATGCCGACGCCTACGCGCAAATCTACGCAACGCTCACGCGCTCGCCGCTCGACGCCGCGAAGCAGATCACGAAGCGCGCGTCGCTCAAACAGCACTTCGTTTCCGACGCCGACATCGCGGCGCTGCAAAAGGTGGCCGACGCCGCGTATCGCGACGCGATCCTGCCGCGCCGCATCGACGTGCGCGCGATTTCGGATACGACCATCGGCAACGCGTAGCTGCATTTTCAAGGAGCGTATCGACATGTCTTCACACACTCAGGCAATCGATCTTGCGAGCCTGCAGGCCGACGATGCCGCTGCGCCGCGCGACGTCCGTGGGCAGATCGTCGCCGCGCTGGCAGCCCTCGCGTGGCTGGGCGGCGCGGCCGTGACGCAATGGTGGCCCGCGGCCGACGACTGGCCGTACACGCGCGAACTGCTGATTCTGAAGCTCGCGCTGGCGGCGTTGTCGGCGGTAGTCGGCGCGCGCGCGTGGTTGACCAATGGCGCCGTCAAGCCGCATGCGGACGCGAAGCGCGCACGCATCGACACATGGATCGCGGCGGGACCCTGGCTGCTCGCGCTCGCCATCGGCATTACCGCGTGGGAACTGGTCACGGCGCAGCTCGAATGGTTGCCGCGCCCGTTCTTCGCGCCGCCTCAGGCGTTGATCGCGGTGTATTTCGACGATTTGCCGAGGCTTGCGGCGAGCGTCGGGCATTCGTTCGTGTTGCTCGCTTATGGCTATGTGCTCGGCGCGTTGACGGGCTTCACGATAGGCGTGAGCATCGGCTGGTCGCGTGCCGTGGGTTACTGGCTGCACCCCGTGCTGCGTCTGATCGGCCCGTTGCCCGCGACCGCGTGGTTGCCCCTCGCATTCTTCTTCTTTCCATCGAGCTTCAGCGCAAGCGTCTTTCTGATCGCGCTGGCCACCGCGTTTCCCGTGGCGGTGCTCACGTGGTCCGGCGTCGCGGGCGTGAACTCCGCTTACTACGACGTCGCGCGCACGCTCGGCGCACGCGCTTCGTTCCTGATTCTGCGCGTGGCGATTCCCGCTGCGCTGCCGTCGGTGTTCGTCGGCTTGTTCATGGGGCTGGGCGCATCGTTTTCCGTGCTGATCGTCGCCGAGATGATGGGCGTGAAGGCGGGGCTTGGCTGGTATCTGCAATGGGCGCAAGGCTGGGCGGCGTACTCGAACATGTATGCCGCGCTGCTCGTGATGGCGCTGATGTGCTCCGGTCTCATCACACTGCTGTTCAAGGTGCGCGACCGTCTATTGGCCTGGCAAAAGGGATTGCTCAAATGGTAGCCGCTACTCAGGCGTCGCACGCGCACTCGGATGCGCGGCAGGGCGCGCGCATCGACGTGCGCAACGTCAGTCATCGCTTTGCATTGCGCGGCGAAGCGCTCGCCGTGCTCGACGACATCAGCCTCACCGTCGAGCCGGGCGAATTCGTCGCGTTGCTCGGGCCGAGCGGCTGCGGCAAGTCGACATTGCTGCGTCTCGTCGCGGGGCTCGATGCGCCCGCACACGGCGCGCTGCATGCGAACGGCGAGCCGATCATCGGGCCGGACCCATCGCGCGTCGTCGTGTTTCAGGACCCGACGCTGTTTCCGTGGCGCACGGTGCGCGACAACGTCGGTCTCGGTCCTGAAGCGCAGCGAACGGGGCGCGATCGCGTGTCGCGTGACAGTGCGGCGAAGCGCGTTGACGCCGCGCTCGAACTGGTCGGCCTGGAAAAATTCGCCGATGCGTTTCCGCATCAATTATCAGGCGGCATGGCGCAGCGCGCCGCGCTGGCGCGCGCGCTCGTCAACGATCCGCAACTGCTCGTGCTCGACGAACCGTTCGGCAAGCTCGATTCGCTGACGCGTATCCGCATGCAGGGCGAACTCGTGCGTCTATGGCAGGCCGCGCGCTTCTCGGTGCTGCTCGTCACGCACGACGTCGAAGAGGCCTTGTATGTGGCGAACCGCGTGATCGTGCTGAGCGAACGGCCGGCACGCATCGTCGCGGAAGTGCGCAATGACGCGCCGTATCCGCGTCATCGCGACGACCCGAAACTCGTCGCGCTGCGCCGCGAGGTATTGGCGCAACTCGGCCTCGTCGCATGACGCTGCACACAATCACATCACGCATTGGAAAAACAACGACATGAAAACCGACGACAAGATTGGCCATCCAACCCCCGCTAACGCATCACGCCGCGCATGGCTGCGCAAGACCGCGTGGACAGCGGGCGCTGCCGCGCTGGGCGGCGCATCGTTTCTGCCTGGCATGCGCGCCGTCGCCGACGAGAACCTCAAGCCGCTCAAGCTCTCGTGGAATGCAGGCGCGATCTGCACGGCGCCCGTGCCCGTCGCCGTCAAGCAGGGGTTCTTTCGCAAGCATGGCCTCGACGTCGAACTGATCAACTTCGCCGGTTCGACCGACCAGTTGCTCGAAGCGATCGCCACGGGCAAATCGGATGCGGGCGTGGGCATGGCGCTGCGCTGGATCAAGCCACTGGAGCAGGGCTTCGACGTGAAGCTGACGGCGGGCATCCACGGCGGCTGCATGCGGCTGCTCGCGACGAAAGCGTCGGGTATCGTCGATCTGCAAGGGCTGAAAGGGCGCACGGTCGGCGTGAGCGATATGGCGAGCCCCGCGAAGAACTTCTTTGCGATCACGCTCAAGAAGCTCGGCGTCGATCCCGACAATGACGTGCATTGGCGGCAATACCCGGCTCCGCTGCTCGGCGAGGCGCTGAAAAAAGGCGAAGTACATGCAATTGCCGATGGCGATCCGACCATCTGGACGCTGCGCGAGACCGATCATTTGCAGGAAGTGTCGAACAACCTGTGCGGCGAGTATGCGACCCGCGTGTGCTGCGTGCTGGGCGTGCGCGGCTCCCTGATCCGCAAGGACCGCGCGACCGCGCAGGCGTTGACGCAGGCGCTTCTTGAAGCGACCGAGTGGACGGCGAATCACCCCGCCGAGGCGGCGACGATTTTCTCGTCGAATGCGCCGGGCGCGGACGTCGCGCAATTGACGGCGATGCTGAAGAGTCACACGGACCATCATCACCCCATCGGCGACGCGTTCAAGAAAGAGATCGCGTTGTATGCCGACGATCTGAAGTCGGTCGGCGTGATCAATGCGGGAACGGACTCGAACCGTTTCGCGACACGCGTGTTCTCGGACGTACTCGCCTGAGCGATTGGGGCCTGGTTGGCGGCACGCAACGTGTCGCCTGTCTCAACGCTGCCTGCGCTTCGCGGCAGAGCCCGCGAAGCGCGACTACGTCTCTTATGACGGTGCAATGTCGAATTCGGTTCACTTCGACCTGCACGCCACCGTGCAAATCCGATAAAAATCTCCACTCGACGCAAGCTCGCGTTACGCGCGCGCGTCATATTGGCGGCCATCGACAGGCCTCAGCTTCAATTCCGCTTTCAGTGCCTGTCAAATCGCACATCTCACTGTCGGGACTGGAATAAATATCGACGAGACGTGTTAACGAGAGTTCGGGACGCATAACGCGAGAATCGCGCCCCGCCCGGACAGCCATGCTCGAAACGCCTGCAATGAGAGGCGGTTCGAAGCGCGGTCCGCTATTCGGGGTGAGCTGCGCTGCAAAGCTGGACGCCGTGGGCTTGTGCCGCGTTGCCGTCCTCGCGTAGAGCGCGATTTGACCAATCCGATTCTCCCGCTCTCGACATGAACATGGAACGCGTGTCTTTCCTCGGCAAACAGAATCCCACACTGACGCTGGCGCTCGCGGGCGGATTGGCGTTGATCGTGTTTCTGATCGATTCGTTCGGTCACTTTGCCACGGCGATCATGGTGTTGTACTCGATCGTCGTGATGCTGGTGGCCACCGTCCTGTCGCGCCGTGGCACGCTGCTGGTCGCGATTGCCTGCATCTGGGCGACGGTGATCGGTTTTCTGATTGGACACCTCAACGAGGAGTCATTCTCCGCACTCGCGCGCGCCACGGTGGCCTGTCTGTCGATCCTCGCGACGACGGCGCTGACGTTGCGCATCCAGGCCGATGCCGCGCGTCTCGCGGAGCAGGTGCGCGAGCTGAACCAGACGCACGACGCGCTGAACCGTTCGACAACCGAGCTTGCGCATGCCACGCGCGTCACGATGCTCGGAGAACTGGCGGCGTCGATCGCTCATGAAGTCACTCAGCCGCTCGCCGCGATCACGACGCACGGCGAAGCGGGCCTGCGCTGGCTGCGGCGCGAAACACCCAATCTCGATGAAGCGTGCCACGCGTTCGAAGCCATGGTGAGCAATGCGCGGCGTTCAAGCGAGATCATCCGCCGCATACGCGCGCTGGCCCGCAAAAGCGAACCGACGTTTGCGCCGCTTGGCATCAATAGTCTCGTCGTCGAAACGATCGACTTGCTGGACCGCGAGGTCAAGCGATACGGCGCTGTGGTGAAGATGGACCTGTCGCCGGGCGAGTTGACGGTACACGGCGACCGCGTGCAATTGCAGCAGGTGCTGATCAATCTGGCCGTCAACGGATTGCAGGCGATGTCGTCGATTCAGGATCGGTCGCGCGAACTCAGGTTGCAAACACGCATCGAGGAAGGGAAGCGCGTCTCTATTACGGTCGAAGACTCCGGCGTGGGCATTTCACCCGAGGTCGCAGCGAAACTCTTTAGCGCCTTCTTTACGACGAAAACAGAGGGGATGGGTTTGGGCTTGTCGATCTGCCGGTCGATTGTCGAAGGACATGGCGGCTCCATCTCGTGCGTGACACCATCGACGCGCGGCGCAAGCATGCAAATCGCGCTTCCTGTGCCTGTTCTTGCCGGGGTGTAAGCCGCGCAAGATTACGTTGCTTTCGCGTGCTTGTCGCGAGTGAGTTTCTCGTGAACGTCCTGCGTGAGTCGGGCGATCTGTTCGGTGAGATCGCGCGTCAACTCGGTTAGCTCGGTGTTCTGCCGCAGAAGCGCCTGCATTTGCCCGGCCTGATGCGCAAGCGCCTTGTCGCGCCGTTCCGCAGCAAGCGCCAATGCTTCGCGATGACGCGCGTCGGCGTCCGCATGCGCCTTGTCGCGATCGGCCTGACGCGTTTGAGCGAGCAGGATCAGCGGCGCTGCATAAGCCGATTGAAGACTGAACGCCAGATTCAACAGGACGAACGGATACACGTCGAAACGTGTCACGCCGCACACGTTCAATCCAATCCATATAGCGACGATCAAGGTTTGTGACAACAGAAACGTTGGCGTGCCGAAGAAGCGTGCGAACGATTCCGCCTTAAGCGCAAACCAGTCGTTGCCGAAGACGGTCGAAAGATGCGCATGAGGAAGCTGAAAACGCAGATGATCGCGTGGCTGGTCATCGTGCTCAATATGATCCGCTGACTTGTTGCCCTGCGACGCAAGACCCTTGATGTTGCTTTCCATGATGGTGGGAATAAATGCTGGAATTGAATAACCGATGCACAACGTTTCGCGCATCGAATGTATGCAGACTGTAGAGCTTCGGTGCCACGTCCGGTTATGCAAATGCACGCCGCGATTCACGTCCGCACGGACTGAGTGCAAGCCGCGCCCAAAAGCATCAAACGTGAATGGTCGTGCAGATACCAAAGTGTCGGGGCGATACACAACGCCCGTCTCGCGATAGCCTGGATACTGGATTGGTACGCGATGCACTGGCCGCGATAAAGATCGCGCAGCGCGAAGCGCGTATTTCGCCGTGTCACGTTCGTCGGATCGACGAAAAGAGCGACGGCTGAATTGGCATCAATCCAGGAGTTCAGGTAATGGCTACGTTTGTATTGAAAGATGGCACCCAGCTTTTCTATAAGGATTGGGGTTCGGGACAACCGGTCGTGTTCTCGCATGGCTGGCCGCTGAATGCCGACGCGTGGGACGCGCAGATGATGTATCTCGCGGAAAAGGGCTATCGCGTGATCGCCCATGACCGGCGCGGGCATGGCCGTTCGAGCCAGCCGTGGGACGGCAACGACATGAGCCGCTACGCGGACGATCTCGCGGAACTGATCGAACATCTCGACCTGAAAGATGCGGTGCTGGTCGGTCACTCGACGGGCGGCGGCGAAGTCGCGCGCTATATCGGCCGCCACGGCACGCAACGCGTGCGCAAGGCCGTGCTGATTTCCGCCGTGCCGCCGCTGATGCTGAAAACGCCTGCCAATCCTGGCGGCCTGCCGATCTCGGTGTTCGACGATATCCGCAAGGGTGTGATCGAAAATCGCTCGCAGTTCTTCAAGGACCTGGCTTTGCCGTTCTATGGCTTCGATCGCGAAGGCGCGAAGCCGTCGCAGGGCACGATCGACGCGTTCTGGTATGCCGGCATGCAATGCTCGATCAAGAGCGCGTACGACTGCATCAAGGCATTCTCGGAAACCGACTTCACGGAAGATCTGAAGAAGATCACCGTGCCAACGCTGGTGCTGCAAGGCGACGCGGATCAGATCGTGCCGCTCGACGATTCCGGCAAGCTTTCGTCGAAGCTCGTTCCGAATGGCAAGCTGAAGATCTACGAAGGCGCGCCGCATGGCATGTGTACGACGCATGCCCATCTCGTCAACGCCGATCTGCTGCAGTTCATTCAGGCCTAACAGCAGGCGCGTGCAAGTCCTGTCGGTTATCCGGGCACCGGCAGGATCTGGCCGTTGCCCGTGACGCAAACCATTGCGCCACGGGTAACGGCGTTATTGCTCCTGCTCTTCGCTGGTTGTATGCATCGGGCGATGATCGCTATACAAGCCGTACGCGCGAGCTTCGTCGATGTTGACGATACGCAATCCGTTCGAAGTGAACGGGCGTGCTTGCATGGCGTGTGTGCGCCGTCGCGTCAGCATCGCGGCGATGCCTGCGAACGCCGCGCCGACCATCCTGCCTGCGGCGCCGCAAATTGTCCGTGATCAATTAACCTGAAAAACCGATCGCTACTACGATTTGGCATATTTTACTAGGTGAAGGGTTGATCAATTTATAAAACGAGATCAAATGGTAAAGCCCTTAGTGAGGGTCGATTTGCCGGGCGTCCGAATTGCGTAACAGCGCTGCCCCAGCGGGCTCGTATCCTGGTCAGCGCGACTTTACCAGTCTGGCGAGGCTGCTTGGAAGGCAACAGTCGACGTATTTCGTGCTACGCAACGGCAGCTTTTGGCGCGTCCTCCCAACGGGTGAGAACGGCCATTAGGCGTCATTCGCCCGCAACGTCGCTTCGACGGTCAGACGCCCGGTTCCGACCAGCTAACGGCCATTCAACTGGCAACTGCGAACGCTTCTTCGCCTGCCATGCCCGTCGTTCGGACTAGCAGGAATCGGCCTTGCTCAGGTCGACCCTAGCGGGAGATGGTCACCGTCGTCTCGGATTCGTACACGATCCGCACGCGGCTGTGGCGCTTGAGCGACTGCATCACTGCGACAAGGTCAGGGCGGCTTACCCGAACCGAATGGGCGGTACCTGACTTGTCCTCGACGGTCAGGAGGTTGAGCTTCCGGTCGATGCCGGTGACTTCCGTCACGCCGCTGAAGACTCGGAGTCCGTGAAAGCGCGACTGATCGGCGCCTAGTGAATACTGGGTCACCTTTACCGTCCGGTTCAGGCGTGTGAGCGCTGCACCCTCGGCGGGCGTCAGTCCGGTGACGTGCGGCTCCAGATAGCTTGTCGTGAGCTTGTCGCCGACGTTGATTGAGTTGAGCACGTCGCGGTGATCTTTCGCATCGAAGCTCAGGTCTTCGTGGCCGGGCACGGTCACGACGATGAGTGCGTTCTTCTGGTCGATCAGGCTGATGGTGCCGCTTTCCGTGTCTATCGACCCGCCGCTTGGCACTGCTTGTGCGGGCGCCGAGGCCGTCGTGTCGTCCGCGCGGCACTCGGGCAACCAGCTTGCGGACAAGCTGATGAAGGCGGCCAAGAGTGCGCTGTGGCGCACGATGGAAATGCACGTATTCGCTCGGAAGAGCATGGGAGTCCCCTTGATGCGATCAGGTGCCACGCTTGCTGCGCCAGTCCGGAACCGATAGGTGTTTTTTCGGAGGCTAGCACCGCAGGAGGCGCACACCATCGGACCTTGGTCCTACACGGCCGCGATTTCCTGGCGGAGCCGACTACTTGTCCGCGCGTGGCCACACCGGGCGACCGTTTGCCAACCGATACCTGCCACGGCTAGTCAGCGATCGGCCAGGCCCGGTCATTCATCTCAACCCACTTGCGGATATTCTAGCGTAAGGTTTGCCGCTGAAAGCGGACCGTCGGCTGCTAATGACCAGCTTCGCTGATGAGTGAAGTCCATCGGGGCGTCACGCTAATCGTCGATCCGTCGGAGTTAAGGCACTCGCAGCTGGCCATCGAGGCGAGCGCAACAATGGGTGTTGAAGAGATGTCAGTTGCAACCGTGACTGTTCGCGGTCCGGTAACAGGTGGTTCCGCCGTGGCCGTGAACCACGCCTTTTCCATTCATCGTATTCGCCTCGCCACCCCGGTTGGTCTGGGTCGTCCGCACGCCATTCGGGTTCGTCTGGGACGTCCAGGCCGTACCCGTGTTCCGGTTAAAGCCGCCGGCCGTCTGTCCGTTGCCACAGACCGTCTCGCCACGGGCGTTCGTCGCACATTCTGCAAACGCGTTTACGGACAGCATTACGCATGCCAGTACTATCAGAGTCTTCATGATCGTCAATTGAATCTTGGCACAAGGTGCTGGCCAGTATCGCAAACTGGCTGCATTGGATATTAGTTTAGGTCTTTCTCGACCATTTTCCTCACCTCAAGGTAGCATTCAATCCGACCGATTCGGGCGAACGGCAGGCGATGCGTTCGAAGCCGCCACTGCGCAGGAGCTTTGCGGGTTCGTCTGCGGATTTGCATCGTTTAGTTTGATATCCGACGAACGGCCGTCATGCCCCTACAGGGCAGCCGACGTGACAGCACGAGTGACTGTTGCACCTTCGCAAGCGGCCTTCGAGCGATAGCAACTGCGTATGACCGGAGAGGGTCGGCTGCGGAAGTTCGGCTTTCACCATGGATCGCGGTGTTCGAGGCGACCTCGGATTCTCGGGTTCGCCCATCAAGGGACATTCGGCTAGCGCCGTCGAATGTCCGAACTGCGGGGCGCAGCCGACGCGAAACGTGAGTTGGGAACCCACCAGCGCATTTGAACTTCGCCTCCGAACGCGGCGTGTAGATTTCGGTTTCCCGCTTTCAGAAAGCGCAGCTTGGACGAAGTGAAGATGTTCAGCCATGCGATCGCACTTCATCTTTCACCCTTTGTTGCAACGGTTCGCCGCCATGTCGGGGCCGAATACCATTTGCGGCGGCGCGCCGTTCAGGACACTGCGCCTGCCGCTGAACGCGCAGTTCGACGCTCAGTCAGGTTTAAAGGATCAACTTATATTGCTGCTCGCGCGAATAGGTGGAAGCACTGCTCAAGCAGTGCCTGATCGTGATATTGTCGCCGCAAATCGAAAGAGTCGGATTCGGCCTATCGCGTATCACCATTGGTCGAATCGGGCAAACGCTGGTCAATGTCCCGTCCGTGCTGCTCGCGACGCGCGATCGCGAGACGACATTGGTGCTGCCGTCCCGTCGGGCTTTTTGTTATCCGATTAGTCGGCGCGGAAAGCAGCGTCGATTTCAGGTCGCGACAGATGAGCCACCGTGTTCACGAGTGTCTTTGCGGCGGCAGCCAATGCGATCGTCACCATCGCGCGGTGATCGAATCCCGCGGCTTTCAGGGCATTGACGTCGCTGTCCGATACCTGCGTCCGGTTCGTCGCGATTGCGGCAGCGAAGCGACGCACGGCTTCCAGCCTGGAGTCCGGAATTGTGCTTCCGTTTCTCAGTGCCTGGACGACGTCGGCCGATGCGCCCAGTTTCGCCGCGAGAGTGGCATGCACGGCAATGCCGTAATCCGCGGCGTTTGCGCGGCTTGCGGAGACCATTGCGACTTGCTGTGCGATCGGATCGAGCGAGCTTGCCCCAAGCGACTGGAGCATCGCGATATAGGCTCCAAGCACCGACGGTTCGGCCGCAATCGCGTAGCCCAGGTTAGGCACGAAGCCGAACACGCCATGCATGCCGTCGAGCAATGCTTTCGCCTCGGCAGGCGCCGATGCTTCTCCGAGCTCTCCGAACAGCGCGGCGCCTTGCGCCGAATCCACGGCCCGGGCCAGAAATGCCCGGATGATTGCCGCGACTTCGTCGAGATGCGTTTCTAGCGGGAAGTGTCCCGCGTCGACGAAGTGAACTTCAGCTTCCGGGAGATCGCGGCGGAAAGCTTCAGCGCCGGCCGGCAGAAAGAAAGGATCGTTTTCTCCCCAGACAGCCAGCGTCGGCGGACGATGCGTGCGGAAGTATTCATGGAAGCGGGGATACGCCGCTACGTTCGATTTGTAGTCGCCGAACAGATCGAGTTGAATGTCGGCGTTGCCCGGCCGATCGAGGAAATGCTGGTCAAGCGTGTACGACTCGGGGGCGATCAGCGAGGTATCCGACTCCCCGTGCATGTACTGAAACGACGTCGTCTCGGACTTCAGGAACGCGCGGAGGTTGCTGCGGTTCTCGTCCGTTGCCGCTTCCCAGTAGGCGCGAATCGGATTCCAGCCCTCACTGAGACCTTCCTCGTACGCATTGCCGTTCTGTGAAATCAGCGCGCTCACGCGCTCCGGCCGCGACGCAGCCAGTCGAAAGCCAACGGGGGCGCCGTAGTCAAACACATAAAGCGCGTAGCGATTCAGCCCGATCGTATCGGTGAAGCTTTCGACCACTTCGGCCAGATGGTCGAACGTGTAGGCAAAGGTGTTGGCTTCAGGTGCATCGGAGAAACCAAAGCCGGGCAGGTCGGGGGCCACCACACGATATTTGTCGGCGAGCCGGCTGATGAGCCCGCGATACTGGTGGCTGGAAGTCGGAAAACCATGCAGCAAAAGGACAACGGGAGCGTCCTTATGTCCGGCATCGCGATAGAACACATCGATGGTCGAACCCGTACGACTATCGGGAACAGAGACGGTTTGATACGTGGGCGTAGCAGACATGACAACCTCCAGTTTTGCGGGTAATCCGGGTAAGTGCGGGACAAGATTGCTTCGAGCATGACCCTGTTGCCGAAGCGCAGGGGCTTGATTAGTGCCCGGGATGGGGCCGTGGCCGGGTCCTGGCGACCAGTCAGGGAGAGCGGCCACCTGGGTTCCAGCACCGGTTAAGGGCGGGCCATCGGCAGCCCACCGTCACCGGCGCCTCAATCAAACCGGCAGCGCCGGTGCAGCCGGAAAATCCACCGGGACCCGCGTGGTTCCGTGCAGGTAGTTCGTGACGGTTTTGTCTCCGATGAGCACGACGACATCCACGAGGTTCGCCTTTCCCCAGCCTGCTGCGAAAAAGGCGTCCACCAGCGCGGGGTCGGCGTGGCCGCGGTTCAAGACGATGTTGCGCGTCAGCCGTGCCAAAGCATCCAGTTTTGCGTCGAAGCCTGCCGTCCCGGCGCGGACTTCGAGGATCTGCTCATCCGTCAGCCCGTTCATTTTGCCGATAACCGTGTGCGCCGCGAGGCAATACTCACACCCATTGGCCTGACTGACAACGAGGTTCACAACTTCGCGAGCCTTGCCGACGATCGAACTCTTTGCGTTCTGGAATGCCAGGTAGTTGGCGAGTGCATGTTCCGAATGGGCCAGCGTCGCATACAGGTTCGGCACCATGCCAAGACTACTTTTGAGCTTGTCGAATATCACTTGATTAGCGGGTGAAACATCTTCACGTGTGGGGACATTGATGGCCGTCATGGTCATACTCCTTTTGCTTCGGTTGAGAAAACTTAAAGTGCGTTACAAGAACCGCGCCACAAACGAGCCGCGCGGCATCAGGGATCGGTCAACGTGTCTTCGCAAACAGGCGCGGCAAGGACGTAACCAGAAGACTGAGTGAAGCCGCGAGAAGTACCAGATCCTTGAGCAGAAACTGACCTGGCAGCGCGGAAATGGCGGGGAAGCCACCGGCGGTTGCCTCAGCTACGCCCGGTGTCGTGACAAAAAAAGTCAGCGTGATCAGGTATGTCATTGCCGACATCGCTGCACCGAGGGCAGAGAGCACGGGAACGAATGCGCCGGCTGCAAGGGCGACTGCGGTGGAAAGCTCCAGCGTGCCGATCACATAACTTGCACCCTGGATGCCGAATACCACGTGCAGCCAGCTCATGATCGGGCTATTGGCGATGAACGGGGCAATACCGTGCGCCTCGTAGCTCGTAAACTTCATACCGCCAAACCACAGAAATACGATAACCAGAGACCATCGCAGGAGGGCCTGCGATGCGTAAGCCCCTGAGGCTCGTTCTGCGACTGCAAACTCCGATAACGTCGATTGATTGGTCGATGCCATGATGAAACTCCATATAAAGAAAACAATCGGGAAAATGGTCTCCCACTCGCGACACATCCGAGGCTGCAATGCGAGTCGAAGATTTGGGTTAAGCGCTAAAGAACGACTTGATTTCTGCTGCAACCTGACTTGAGTTTTCGTCGAGAACGAAATGTCCTGCATCGAGCCAGACGAGCTTCGCGTCTGGCAGATCGCCGAGATAAGCTCTCGCGCCGCGTGGAATGAAGAACGGGTCGTTCTTTCCCCACACGATCAACGTTTTCGGCTTGTGATCGCGGAATGCCTGCTGCCAGGTCGGGTAGAGCCCGATGTTCGATTTGTAGTCTTCGAGAAGATCGACCTGATAATCCTGTACGCCTGGACGGTCGAGCAGTGCCTGGTCCAATAGCCAGTTATCCGGATTGATGGCCTCAGGATCTTTCGCACCGACCAGCCAGTGATAGCGGGTTCCTTCGAGGCTGACGAACTCGCGTGCCAGCTTTTCGGTTTCGGCAGTTCGTTGTTCCCACAACGGCAGCAGAACCTTTTTTCGTGCGTCTCCCACGCCTTCCATGTATGCGTTGGCATTCTGGATGATGAAGCCCTTCACCCGCTCCGGGCGCTGCGTGAAGAGACGAAAGCCCACGGGACCGCCGTAGTCCTGCATGTAGAGAATGTACGAGTCGAGTCCGAGTGCATCGATCAATCCCGACACGGAGACGGCCAGATTGTCGAACGTGTAGGTGAACTCGCTGCGCAGCGGCGCGTCCGAATAACCGAAGCCGATATAGTCGGGAGCGATCAGATGAAACCGGTCTGCCAGTACTGACATCAGGCCACGGTACATCTGGCTACTGGTCGGCAGTCCGTGCAAAAGGAGAATCGTCGACCACTTCCGATCACCCGCCTCCCGATAGAAGACCTTTCGACCGTTCACTTCTACTGCGCGATGGTATGTGCGCGTGTTCATTATTGGCTCCGTGGAATGCATCGCTTTCGATTCGACCGCCTGTCGACGTCGTGAAAGCATTCTGTGCATTCCCGGAAAGCGGCGATAGACAGTAAAATGTGAAAGCGACCTCTCATTTTCTGGAAGGCCATGGATCAACTCGATGCGATGGCGGTGTTTCTCGCCGCAGTGGAGACGGGGAGTTTTTCGAAGGCGAGCCGGAAGCTTGGTGTTCCGCTCGCCACGGTCAGCCGCAAGATGGCCGATCTGGAGACGCACCTGAGAGCAACGCTATTGGTCCGCTCGACGAAAGGGCTCGAATTGACGGCCGCTGGACGGTCTTACGCAGTGTCGGCGAAAGCCATTCTGGAGCAGGTGGTCGAAGCGGAGCGGATCGCTGCGGGCGAATATGCAGAGCCGAAAGGCGACCTGGTTGTGACTGCGCCGATCATGTTCGGCAGGCTGCATGTGCTGCCCGTCGTAACGCGCTTTCTTGCTTCGTATCCGGAGGTCTCGGTGGGCCTGGTGCTGACTGATCGGGTCACCCATTTGCTTGACGATCAGGTCGACGTGGCGCTGCGGCTGGGTGACCTTCCCGACAGCAATCTGGTCGCGGTGGGATTGGGCTCGATCAGGCGCGTTGTCTGCGGCAGTCCGGACTATCTCGACACTCGGGGCGAGCCCACCAAACCGGAAGATCTGGCCCTTCACAGCGTGATCTCGTTCGAAAGCATTTCGGCGTCGGTGCAATGGAGCTTCTGGTCTGAAGGCGAGGAGATCAAAACTTCCATACTGCCGCGCTTGAGCGTCAACACCATCGATGCCGCAATCGACGCCGGACTGTCGGGCACCGGGCTGGTTCGGGCGATGTCCTACCAGGTGGTCGAGTATGTACGGCAGCAGCGGCTGCGTGTCGTCCTGCAGGAATTCGAGCCCGAGCCGCGCCCGCTTCATCTGGTCTATGACAGGCAACGCAGACTGCCGCTGAAACTGCGCACATTCGTCGACTTCGTGGTTCCGCTGTTGCGAGAACGGGTGAAGGAAGCAAAACTTTGAGAAGTCGACACCTGTGGGGCGAGCAACCACGAATTCTGGTGATACCGATGACATGCATTGGGCAATACGGTACGGCGTCGATGGTGAGAATCTTGGGTTGTGGACAAAGTTGAACGGCCAGTCCGAGCAGCAAGGCAACTCGAGCGACACGCTGTTCTCGATCGGCGAGACTCTCGCCTACTTCTCGACGCACATGACGCTGCTTCCTGGCGACATGCTCGCGACAGGAGCGCCGCCGGGAGTCGGGTTGTGCAAAATCCGTTCATGGCACCCGATGACGTGCTGGAATGCGACATCACGCATCTGATAGCTCTGTCATTAACGTGCCTACCCGGTTGCTGAGGTGAGCGACCGTTGCGTCCCGAAGGCTGTAATTGCGTGGCTAGGAATTCGAATGGCAGTTGAGGGTCGAAGATTGACCACTCCACCAAGCGCACAATCGATCTCCCTTCGTTGAAGAGGAGATTGTCACGGAAGCGCTTAATTCCTCGGATGCTCGTCGGGTGCCGTGGAACAAGGGGAGGCTGACCGGCCAGAAGCCGCCGTTGAAGCTCCGAGAAATTTGGGGGATTCGAACGAGGCCTCAGATGTCGTCGAACGCTCGCGAGTTGGCGATGTTCAACTTGGCGATCGACAGTAAGCTTCGTGCGTGCGATTTGACGCGCTTGCAGGTTCAAGACGTCTGCGTGGGAGGGCATGTAGTCTCGCGAGCGACGTTCATGCAGCAGAAGACACAACGACCGGTGCAGTTCGAAATCACGGAGCAAACCCGGCAGAGTGTTGCGACTTGGATTTCGGCGCGGGGTTTGAAGCCTGCCGACTATCTGTTTCCGAGCCGCTTGCACGCATCAGCGCATGTGTCGACGCGTCAGTATGCTCGCATCGTGCATCGCTGGGTCGCGTCAATCGGACTGGACGCCGCAGCGTACGGCACGCACACAATGCGCCGCACGAAGGCATCTTTGATCTATAGACGCACGGGGAACCTGCGCGCGGTTCAGTTACTTCTGGGCCATACGAAGCTTTGGCCTCTTCGCGCCGACAGCGTTCTTCGTCGAGCTTGTCCCGTACCTGCCCAGTTTCGGGGGGTATGTACGCGTGCTGGTGGGTATCGCGCTCGTGGTGTTCGCCGGGATCTACATGCTCCGTGCGTTCCAGAAGTATGTCGAGCGAAAGCGTGCCGATCTGGAGCAGAGTCGGACCGAACGCGCACGTGGCGTCGATAACGAAAAGGCGCTCAGTACGTTCCAGAAGAAGCTGTGCCCGTCGTGCGACAAGCCGTGGCATCTTGGCGGCGAGCAGGCCGCGTACTGCATCCACTGCGGGCTGAATCTTTTCAAAGTCTGCGCCTGCGGCGGCCGTAACTTCGCCTTTTTTCTTTTCTGCAACCAGTGCGGCGAGCCTGTTACCGAGATGGTGGAGCCCCGTTCTGCAGAACCCGGTGAGCGGCCGCCAGCAGGTAACTGACAGAACCAGTTTTTCTGGATGCGCTGCCAAACGGAAAGCGCCTTGCTCACACCAGCCGGTTAGAGGATGGTCAGTTGAGTCCGTACGGATAGACGAGATGCGTCGGGAGCCAGACGTAGCGAACGGGAAGGGCCGCCACCGTGCGTAGCGAGGGATACGAGGACTGAAATGAACACGGGCGCCGACATCGGCGCCCGAACAGGTTGCTGCCTGGAGGCAGCAGATCAAAGCGATTGCGTTTATGCAGCCGCGTCCTTGAGCTTCTTCAAAGCACGCGCCTTGATGCGAACCGTCGCCGGTTTCGCGTCGAACCAGCGTTCCTCGCCCGTGAACGGATCCTTGCCGAAGCGCTTCTTCTTCGCGGGCACTTGCTGAACCGTGATCTTCAGAAGACCCGACAGCGTGAATTCGCCGGCACCCTTCTTGTGAACCGAGCCGAGGATGGTGTCTTCCAGCGCGGCGAGAATCGCTTTCGCGGCTTTTGGTTCAACATTAGCCGCTTGTGCAACGTGATTGGCGAGCGAAGCCTTTGTGAATGTCTCTTTCACAGGTGCGCCGGCGACCAGCTTTTTCGCCGTCCCGTTTGCAGCCTTTGCCGGTGCAGCCTTGGTAGCCGGTTTGGCAGCTTTCGGAGCAGCCTTCGTTGCGGTCTTGGTTGCCGTCTTCGTTGCAGTCTTTGCCATAGTCGTGGATGACTCACTTTCGAATTAGGAGGTGCTCGCCACAGTTCATGCAGTAAGCACAGGCATTCTA
>NZ_FNDI01000040.1:0-66447 GCF_900100565.1 Paraburkholderia steynii
ATGTTCCATTCGGATCAGGGATGCCAGTACACCAGCAACGCTTTCCGGGCCTTCCTCGGCAAGAACCGCATCACACAGAGCATGAGCCGCAAGGGCAACTGCTGGGACAACGCAGTGGTAGAACGCTTCTTTCGAAGCCTGAAGACGGAGCGCGTGAGACTACGTCCATACCCTGACTATCTCACTGCAAAGTCCGATGTCACCGATTACATCGTGACGTTCTACAACCACGAGCGGCTACATTCGGCGGCCGGCAACATGCCGCCCGCCGAATATGAAGTAACCAGCAAGAAAAGAGGGAAAGCAGAAAAAGTGTCCAGGATTACTTGACCACTTCAGTGCCGCCCTGCACAGGGGCGACGCGTGAACCACGCTAACAAAGCGCGGATGCCAGCGAAAACCCAGGCAAACCAAACCGCTGGCGCAGCAAACACCGCCCTCCGGATGCTAGCGCAAACCACAAGCAAACCACACCGCTTGCGCAGCAAAAACACGGCCCTCCGAATGCCAGCACAAAGGCAAAAACACCAAAACAGCCACTGCCTTCCGCCGACACAGTCAGTTAGCATCCGCACATTCCACCATCAATCGCCCACCATGCAACGCTAACCGGACACAGCGCGCTCTGCTTTAATAAAAGAGCATTTGAATTGCAGGATCAGCTCGCCGTTCAACCCGATGAGGGAGGAATCGTTCGATGCGGCCCATTTTCATCAGTTACCGGCGCGAGGATACGGAAGGCCAGGCAGGTCGCCTGTTCGAATCGTTGCGCGAAGTGTTCGGCGAACACACGGTCTTCATGGACGTCGCGACGATCGAGCCCGGCGCCGACTTCCGGCGCGCAATCGAAACGAACATCGACAAGTGCGCGGTGCTGCTGGCGCTGATCGGCAAAACCTGGCTCACCGTGACAGACCGGGAAGGCAAACGGCGCCTCGACAATCCGAGCGACTTCGTACGGCTCGAAACGTCGTCGGCGCTCAAGCGCGACGTGACGGTAATACCCGTGCTGGTGCAGGGCGCGGCGATGCCGCAGGAAGCCGACCTGCCCGCCGATATCAAGGACCTCGCCTACCGCAATGCCTTCGAGCTGACGCACGCGCGCTGGGACAGCGACATGGAACTGCTGATCAAGACATTGCGCACGCACGCAGCCGACGAACCGGGCGATAGCGCGCCCGCCGACACGCCGCACGCGAAACCCACCCCGAACGCAAACGCTGGCAAGCGTCACACACGCATGTGGACGATTGGCGGCGCGGTCGCGGCCGTCGCGCTGATGGGCGTGGTCGTATTGAAGATGTCGGGGGCCGGACACGAGGCAAAAGCGGACACGACCGTTGTCGCATCGCAGCCTGTTCCAACGACGACGACGACCACGGCGACGCCCGGCAATCAGGCGGGCAAAGGCGATCAGATGGTGTCGAAGAAGGCTTTGCAGCGGGCCGCGCACGATCGCGGCGCGTGCGTCAGGCCTTTCGTCTGGCGCCAGGCAGAACCTCGCGACAAAGTGTGCGTGACGCCCGATACGCAACTGCGCATCCTCGCCGAAAACCGGGCCGCCTCCGACAACCGCACGCCGAACGGCGGCGCGTATGGACCGGACACCTGCAAGCCCGGCTTCGTGTGGCGCGCGGCGTTCGACGGCGACACCGTGTGCGTGACGCCCGAATCGCGGCAGATGACCGCCGACGACAATATGCTCGGCGCTCGGCGAATCGTGCCGTTGCCGCAGTAACGCGCGCGGCGCGTTTCCTCAAGCGCAAAAAAAGCCCCGGATTCTTGCGAATCCGGGGCCAATCCCATGTCAAGGAGTTCTCATGGAGGAGACGGTTTCATATTAACGCCCGCCCGTCCCCCTTCCAACGAAGCCTTTTGCACAAGCAATCCACGCCGCCGGGCGCAGCCGATAACCCTTCCGCCGTTATATCGTTAGAACAAAAAGTCGTTTCCTGCTGGTACGATCGGTCACTAACATGGCGGTTCAGGTCCAGAGGCCCGTTCGCATGGGACACGCCAAACGTGTCGAACATGCACCCGGCCGGCCGCCACTGCAGCAAGGAGCTTGAAGTTGACCCGTTTCGACCAGAACCGCCGCCCGCTCGTGATCGGCATCGGCGGCACCACGCGCGCTGCATCGTCTACTGAACGCGCGCTCGGCTTTGCGCTGCGCGGCGCGGAACAGGCGGGCGCACGTACGCGTCTGTTTGGCGGCACGTTCCTGCACAGCCTGCCGCACTATGCGCCCGAAAGCACCCAACGCACCGCCGAACAGATCGAATTGATCGAGGCCGTCCGTCACGCCGACGCCCTCATCATCGCGACACCCGGCTATCACGGCGGCGTGTCGGGCCTCGTGAAAAATGCGCTCGACACGCTCGAAGAACTGCGTGCCGACGAGCGCCCATACCTCGACGGCCGCGCGGTCGGCTGCATCGTCACCGCGTATGGGTGGCAGGCGGCGGGCTCGGTGCTGACGTCGCTGCGCTCTATCGTTCACGCGTTGCGCGGCTGGCCGACGCCGTTCGGCGCGGGCATCAACACGCTCGAAACGCGTTTCGAATCCGCCGATACCTGCTCCGATCCGAAGGTGGTCGAACAGCTGTCGATAGTCGGCCAGCAGGCCTCGCAGTTCGCGCTCGCGTTCCGCTCGCATCACGCCTCACATCACGCGGACGGCGCATCCGCGGCGTCCGCAACTTCGGCGACTGACGCCGACGAAACGCGACACAAGCGCGTTCTCGCACTGGCGACCTGATTCGCCGCTTCCGCTTGCGCAATGCCACGTGCCGCCTCGAAGCGGCGCGTGTCATTGCGAATGCGCGCTAACGCCTCTTCACTGCTCACGCCGCGCCATCACACTGTGCAGCCGCAGCGCCCCGCTGCGTGCGCTGGCCAACATGCGCCGCAACGCGATCGTGGTCCAAACAACAGACCCGGCTGCCCTCGCCGCCGCATCATCGCGACAACGCACGCGATAACGCCTCATCCAGATCCCCGCAGACCGTTCCCTGGCCGCCCGTGATTTGCTTGCGACGAATGATTGGTTCACGCGCTCCACGGCCCAGCCTACGCTAGTCCCTGCCCGCTTCGATTAACTGATCGCCGTGCTGCGCGCAATCCGTCGCGGGGAGGCGATCGAACATGAAACAGATGAACAGACATATCCGCTACAAGGGCTACGAAGTGGCCCCCGCTGCACAGCGCCTGCCCAACGGGCTCTTCGCTGCGAACCTCACCATCGAGAAAGCCACGGCCGCCAGCGGCGGGCACGCCTATTCGTTCGACGCGCTCGACTATTTCTTCGACGAAGAGCACGCGCTTGCGTATGCGTTCCGGTGGGGCCGGCTGTGGATCGACAGCCATCAGTAAGCACGCAGATCCATTGCAATTTTTGACGCAATGCAGCGCCTAAAGGCGTGCGGCAGCACGGCGCATGCCCGCTCGACGCCACAAATTAACGGGTTATGACAGAATAGGCGGAATAACTGATCACGTTTCCGCCTGACATGTCAGACACCCTGATAACAGATGCAGAGGCCGCTCACGATCACGCGCTGCGCAACTGGACCTTCGATGGCCACGCACGCATGCGTGTCGGCTCCGACGAACACAAGCAGATGTTCTGCCGGATGCTTCTCGAAACGCATAACCCTTACAAGCCGGCCGTTATCGACTGGCCGCAATTGCAGCCCGATGCGCTGAAGCGCATCACCTCCCTGCCGATCTGGGACATCGCCGTGCAAACGGAAGGCCGCGCGTCGATTCGCGTCGCCACGTACGCCGCGCAGGTGCAGGACCCGCTGATACGCGAAGCAATCGAAATGGACGCGGCTGAAGAAGCGCGTCACAAGCACGTTTTGTCGCGACTGGTCGCCGCCTATGGCATCGAGCTCGCGCCCGAGCCGGAGTATCCCGCACCGCGCGACGCCGAATGGGCATGGATGTTCACCGGCTACAGCGAGTGCATCGACAGTTTCTTTTCGTTCGGGCTGTTCCGCTCCGCGCAAACGTCGGGCTATTTCCCGGAAGAACTGGTCGAAACCTTCGAGCCCGTGATTCAGGAAGAAGCGCGCCACATTCTCTTTTTCGTCAACTGGGTCGCGTGGTATCGCCGCACGATGCCTTGGTGGCGGCGTCCGTGGCACTCGCTGCGCGTCGGCGCGATCTGGATCAAGCTGATCTGGGACCGCGTCGCGATTGCGAAGGGCATCGACTCGAACGGCGTCGCGCACGACTCGAACTTCCTGCCCGCCAACAGCTCGACGATCGGCCAGGCACTCTCGACGCGTCAGCTGATCGAACTCTGTCTCCAGGAAAACGACCAACGGATGGCCGGCTACGACAAACGGCTCGTCCGTCCGACGCTCGTTCCCGCGCTCGCGCGCCTCGCGCTGCGCTTCATACGCAAGTAACCCGCGCAGACAAGCAAGCGCGTGAACGTGCCCCGCGCCTGCGCACGCGGGCGCATCCACGACACGTACCAATCGAGGGAGACAGACCACATGCAATGGACCGTCGATGAGCAACTCGCGCTGACGGCAACGCAGGCCGTCGCCGCCATCCAGTCCGGGCGGCTCGACGCGCTCGACTATGTCGCGACCCTGCTCGCGCGCGCCGCCGCGCTCGACACGCTCAACGCGTTCACCGCGATCGACATGGAAGGCGCGCTTGCCGCCGCGAAACGCATCGATGCGCTCCCGCCCGACGAAAAAGCCCGGCTCCCGCTCGCGGGGCTGCCCGTCGTCATCAAGGACAACATCAACACGGCGGGTCTGCTGACCTCGGCGGGCACGCCCGCGCTCGACGGCTTCAAGCCGAAAACCGACGCGCCCTCCGTGCGCAAGCTGATCGACGCGGGCGCGATCGTGCTCGGCAAGACCAACATGCACGAACTCGCGTTCGGCATCACGAGCGCGAATCTGGCCCCGCACGCAGGCGTCGTGCGCAATCCTTACGACCCGTCGCTGATCGCGGGCGGCTCGTCGGGCGGCACGGCCGTCGCCATCGCCGCGCGCGTGTCGCCCGCCGGACTCGGCAGCGACACGGGCGGCTCAACGCGTATTCCCGCCGCGCTGACGGGGATTGCGGGCTTTCGGCCTTCCGTGGGCAACGGCGGCGCCGAGCGCCGCTATCACGACCCGCAGGCCGTCGTTCCGATCAGCCACACGCGCGATACCGTCGGACCGATGGCGCGCACGGTCGCGGACATCGCGCTGCTCGACGGTGTGATTACGGGCGACACCGCGCTGCCCGATGTGCCACTGTCGACGCTGCGCATCGGCTTGCCTGAACCGCTGTGGGCCGAACTGGAACGCGCGACGGAAGAGGTTGCGCGCGCCGCGCTGAAGACACTCGAAGCGGCGGGCGTCACGTTCGTGACCGTCGCGATGCCCGACCTGCTGCAGCTGAACGAGCAGACGGGCGGCCCGATCGCGATCCACGAGGCGCTCGACGATGTGCGCGACTACCTCGTCGCCAACGATGCGCCCGTCCAGACGGTCGGCGAGCTGGCAGCGCACATCGCCAGCCCCGATGTGCGCAACATCTACGACGTCGTGCTGGCAGGCGCGCTGGCCCAGCACTATCCGGACGCGATGAATACTTGGCGTCCGCAATTGCAGCGGCACTATGCGGACACGTTCGCGGCCGAGCGCCTCGACGCGCTGCTCTTTCCGACCACGCGCCTCGTCGCCGTGCCGATCGACGAAGTGAACGGCTCGTCCGTCGTGTCGATCGACGGCGCGCCCGCCATCGACGAAATGACCGCCTATCTGCGCAATACCGATCCCGCCAGCAACGCCGGCATTCCGGGCCTCTCGCTGCCCGCGGGCCTGACGCAGGACGGCTTGCCCGTGGGCATCGAACTGGATGGACCGCTTGGCAGCGACCGCCGGCTGCTCGCCATCGGCATCGCGTTCGAAGCGCTGCTCGGCACGGTCCCCGCTCCGACTATCTGACACCTCATGACCCGACCACGCATCAGGCACCTCGCGGCGCTTGCCGTCGCGCTGTGGACGTCCGGCTGTGCGCTCATCGCCGCCGCTGATCCCAACGCACTCTGGAACATCGTCGACCATCAGTGCGTGCCCGCCGCGCGCGCGTCGGGCGGCGCGGGTTTCTGTACGGCCGTCAATCTGCCCGGACACTACGCGATCCTCAAGGACATCAACGGCAACACGCAATATTTGCTGATTCCGACGGACCGCGTGACGGGCATCGAAAGCCCGAGCGTGCTCGCCGCCGATGCGCCCGACTACTGGGCCGACGCGTGGGCCGCGCGGCAGTACGTCGGCTCGCGCATCGGCCTGACGTTCCCGCCCGATCAACTCGGCCTCGAGATCAACTCGCAGTTCCGCCGCACGCAGAACCAGTTGCATATTCATATGGACTGCATGCAGGACGACATCATCAAGGACCTCGCGCGCTTTCGCACCGTCGAGCCGGGCCAGTGGCACTGGACGAAGCTCGACGGCAGCGCGTACCGCGTGATGCGCGTGCTGTCGCTGACGGGTGACAACGACCCGTTCCGCATCGTCGCGCGTGACCGGCAAGGCAGCGACGTGATGGCGCAGCAGACCATCCTCGTGACGGGCGCCGGGCCGAAAGACAGCGACGGCTGGCTGGTCGTCAACAGCGGCCTCGAACTCGACGACGGCAGCGGCACAGCGGAAGGCATGCTCGATCACGCGTGCAGAATCGGCATGCATCAGTAAAAGCGCTGAGCATTTGTTCAATTCGCACGTATAACAGACGCCAAATCCGCTTTACTCACAAGCTTTGCCGAACAAATTGGTTCGGCGGCGGCGGACGCGCCTTTAGGATCGGTGAACTGCAATACGACCGATCCGCCGATGTCTTTCTATCTCGACGACGCACAACGCCACACGCTCACGCAGCGTCGCAACAGCTTCACATGGCGCACCGAATGGCCGACGTGGCTTCTGATCGGCGCGATCTACGGCGGATGGTTTTTCATCGCGAGTCACGCGCGTGGGTTTGGTCTGAGCATTGCGATTCCGCTGCTCGCCGTGTTCAGCGCGTGGTACATGTCGCTTCAGCATGAGCTGCTGCACGGGCATCCGACGCGCTCGCCGTTCGTCAACGGGCTGATCGGGTTTGCGCCGCTCGCCGTGTGGTTTCCGTATCGCGTGTATCGGGATCTGCATTTGCAGCATCACGATGATCCGCATCTGACGCATCCCGAAGTTGATCCTGAAAGTTATTTCGTTAGTCGTGAGGCTTGGCGGCAGGCGGGCGTGCTGACGCGTGTGCTGCTGATTGCGCGGAATACTTTTGTGGGGCGGCTGCTGCTCGGGCCGGCGTTTTCGATTGCGGCGACTTCGACGCAGGCATTGCGGAAGGTTGCGCGGGGTGATTGGGCTGATGTGCCTGCGTGGGTCGCGCATTTTGTGGCGCTTGCCGGGTTGGTTGTTTGGCTTGATCGTCAGTGTGGGATCGCGCCTTGGATGTTCGTTGCAGGGGTGGGGTATCCGGCGCTGGCGTTGAGTTCTGTGCGTTCGTTTCAGGAGCATCGCGATGCGGATTTGCATGAGCATCGGTCAGTGATCAATGAGGCTGCCTGGTTCTGGCGTTTGCTGTTTCTGAACAATAACTATCACCTCGTGCATCACGACTTGCCGCATGTGCCGTGGTTTGCTTTACGCAAGGTTTATGTCGCGTCTCGTGTGCAGTATGTTCAACGGTCTGGCGGGTTTCTGGTTAAGGGCTATAGCGAATGGGCCAGGCAGTATGCGTTTGCTGTGGCCATGCGGCCTGTGCATGGGGATTTGTCTCGCGGTGCGCGGTTTGGTCGGCCTGCTGCTGCGGCTGCGTTTGACACGTTTTCAGGTGGGTTGCAAGCGCCGTTGCGGGTGACCAGTACGACGCCGGTTGCCAGGCGTGAGGCTCGCGGATCCGCTAATGGCGAACGTGATGCCCCGAGGCACGGTCGATATGAGTCGAGATCGTGATTTTGTTTGGCTTTGTTTTCGCTGGCATCCGCGTTTTGCCTTCGTGGCGCGGTTGGTTTGGTTTTATGGGGTGTTCGCTGGCATCCGCGTTTTGTTAGCGTGCTTCACGCGTCGCCCCTGTGCGGGGCGGCACCTACTTTTCTTTGCCGCCGCAAAGAAAAGTAGGCAAAAGAAAGCGGCTCACACCGCCAGCACGTGTGTTTGCCTGAGGGCCCCCAAAGGTTCTTACGCTTCACACGGCAATCATGTGACCCATGTTCGTTGCCAGCGCTCTTGCGCTGCGCCTCACCCGCTTCATATGTCCGCGTTGCAGCACGCCTTGCCAGACAGTCCACGGCCGCCCAGGTGGCAAACTGTGTGTAGGCCCCTTGTGCTCCACACGCATCACTTCGGACCGATAGCGCATGCGTCCCACCCTGTAAGAGCGCTACCCTGTACGACGCGACAACCTACACACAGTTTGCCACCTGGGCGGCACATACCGTTCGCTGCCGTGAGCCCGTGTACGGGTGTTTGAAGCGGGTGAGACGCACATTCAAAGCGTTGGCAACGCAGGCAAACAGAAAGGCTGCCGTGTGAAGCGTAAGACCCTGTGGGGGCCCTCAGGCAAACACTAGCACTGGCGGTGTGAGCCGCTTTCTTTTGCCTACTTTTCTTTGCGGCGGCAAAGAAAAGTAGGTGCCGCCCCGCACAGGGGCGACGCGCGAAGCTAGATAACAAAACGCGGATGCCAGCGAAAACCCAGGCAAACCAAACCAACCGCGCCACGAAGGCCAAATCGCGAATGCCAGCGCAATGGCAAAAAAACCACCACATTGAATTGACCGAATAAACCGGAACCTCGGCGTTTCCACACGCCCACAACCCGTCACAATCAACCGCATATCGGGCAGCCTTGCACGCGAGGAGAATGCGATCCATGGACTGGAAGAACCTTCTAATCGAATCGCCCGTCTGGCTGATGGCCCGCGTCCATCCGCCACGTTTCGACCCGCGCCGCGACACTCCACGCGAAATTCTCGTGCTCCGGCCCAACGATTTCGGCGAACTGCTCACCACCACCCCGCTCTTCGAATCGCTGCGCAAGCAGTTTCCGTCGACGCGCCTGATCGCCGGTATCGGCAGTTGGGGCCGCCCAATCCTGGAGAACAATCCGTATATCGACGAAATCGTCGAACTCGATGCGCCCTGGAACAACAAGATCGTCGCGGACCGGTCGCACAAGAACGTCTTGCGCTTCCTGTGGAAGTCCCCGCAGATCGCCGCGCTGCGCGCGCGTGGCGGCTTCGACGTCGCGATCGACGTGCTAGGCAGCTACATGGGCGCGCTGCTGATGATGCGGCTCGGCGCGCGCTACCGCATCGGCGTGCGCGGCTATCGCGGCGGCTGGAGCGGCTGTCAGGCCCACGTCGTCTACGCGCGACGCCAGGCCGGACGCGCAGCGCTCGCGCAAGGCGAATTGCTCGGCGCGACAGCGTTGCCCGAAGTGCGGCCGCAACTATTTCTGACCACCGACGAACGCGCACGCGCCACGCAACTCTGGATGACAAACCCGCCAGCAGGTCGGCCCACCGTGCGCATCGTCGCCGGCGTCGGTGCCGGCGTGCCCACCAAGGCGTGGCCCGCGCGCGAGCTGGGCGCGGCGCTCGCGCAAACCGCCCAGGCGCTGGAACAGCAAGGACACGCGTGCGAAGTCGTGATCGTCGGCAGCGCGGCGGATCAGGCCCGCGCGGCCGAGGCCATCGCCGCAGCCGGTCCGGGCGTGTCCGTTCGCTCCGTCGCGGGCGAGGCCCCGATGCGCGTCATGTTCGCGATCGTCGAGCAGGCGGACGTTGTACTGACGAACTCGACGATGCTGATGCACGTGGCAGCTGCGTTCCGCCGTCCAACGGTCGCCGTCCTCGGCGGCAGCATCACGAAACCCGATGTACACGACGCGATATGGGGTTATCCGCCACCCTATCTGAGCGTCACGCCCGAGAAATCCGCCGACGGTCAGCGGCTGAAGGATTGGCCGGAGGTCGGGCGCGTCGTGCAAGCGGTGTTGCAGTCCGTCGCCACGGTGGACGCGCCGCGCACGAGCCTCGACGCTGCGGCCTGACGGCGCGAGCGCGGTTTCGTCGATGATGCCGCTCAGCGTCGTCCGCGCCGTCACGATTGGCGCAACAAGGTGATCGCGTGACGACCCACGCTACCCGCAGACCGATCCGCGTTTAGAATCGCCTGCATGAACCAGATCGCCGCCCTGCCGATGTACAACGTCTCGCCCGCGCTCGCCGCCGACTGGCACGCGCTGCTAGCGGACGTGTTACGCCATGTCGAGCCTCGCGCCGCGATCGTCGAACCGGACGATCTGCACGCGTTCTGGCGACGCCCCGACTTGCTGCTGTCGCAGACCTGCGGTTATCCGTACGTGCTCGGGTTGCACGAGCATGTGCAATTGATCGCGACGCCGCGATTCGATGCGCCCGGCTGCGAAGGCGCGAACTATTCGAGCGTGCTCGTCACGCGTGACGACGCCCCGTTCGACTCGATCGAAGCCTGTCGCGGCGCGCGCGCCGCCTTCAACTCCACCGATTCGAACAGCGGCTATAACGCATTGCGCCACACAGTTGCGCCGCATGCGAAGAACGGCAGGTTCTTCGGCGCAACGCTGGAGACGGGATCGCATCTCGGCTCGCTGCGCGCGATTGCCGAAGATCGCGCCGACCTTGCCGCGATAGATTGCGTCACGATGGCCTTCGCGCGCGACGCGTATCCTGAACTGACGGGCAGCTTGCGCGAAATCGGCTACACGCGCTCGTCGCCGGGACTGCCGTTGATCGCGTCGACGCATGTCGCGCCTGAACAGGCCGACGCACTGCGTGACGCGCTCGACGAAGCCGTCACGGCGCAACCCGAGCGCGCGCAACGACTCAAGCTCAAAGGATTTTCGCGCTTGCCGCCCGAAGCTTACGAAAGCATCCGTCAAATGGAAAACGAGGCGCGCGTAGCGAACTACGCGCGCCTCGCATGACGCTTCGTCGAAAACCCGCGTCTTATTCGACGTCCAGCACCAACAACTGCGCACCGTCGGTGACCTGATCGCCGACTGCGTACAGCACCTCCGCCACCTTGCCGGCTGTGGGCGCGCCGATGGTGTGCTCCATCTTCATCGCTTCCATCACGATGAGCGGCTGCCCTTTCTCCACCACGGCGCCCTGTTCGACCAGCACCGCGATCACCTTGCCCGGCATCGGCGCCGTGAGACGCCCTTCGCCATGCTCGGCATCGGCTGCATGCGCGAGCAGGTTCTGCCATTCGAAGGCGAGCGCGTCGCCGCGGCAGAACACATGGAACGTATCGCCATCGACAAACACACGGCCCGTCACATGCGCATCGCCGATCGTCGCGCCATATTCATGCTTGCCCGCGCCCGTCCACCACTTGAAGGGCTCGGTGCGGCCATCGTGCGTGAGGGTCCGCGTCTCGCCGTCGCGCGAGAAAACCACCGCAAACGCAGCCTCTTTCTCGACGTCGCGCCAGTTGAGCGTCTGCGTATAACCGCCGTTCAGGCGCCAGTGCGATAGCGCATCCCACGGCGACGCGCCGTGCGCGACACCGCCTTCTCGCGTCAATAGCGCGCCGCATGCAAGCGCCAGCGCTTCGAGGTACGGCTTCTTCACAGGCGCGAACAACGCATCGTGATGACGCTCGATCAACCCCGTATCGAGATCGCCCGTCGAAAACGGCACGCTCGCGACGATACGCTGCAAGAATTCGACGTTCGTATGCGGGCCGACCACCTCGCAGCCGCGCAGCGCCTGGCTCATACGCTTCAGCGCTTCTTCACGGCTTGCGCCATGCACGATCAGCTTGGCGATCATCGGATCGTAGAACGGCGTGATCGTATCGCCCTCGCGCACGCCGCTGTCGATACGCACGGGCGCGCGCTCGCCGCCCGCGCCAAGCGAAAACTCCACGCCTTCCGGCATGCGCAGATGCTTCAACGTACCCGTCGACGGCAAGAAGCCGCGCGCCGGATGCTCGGCGTAGATGCGCGCTTCGATCGCATGGCCTTCGATTCTCAGTTGATCCTGCGCGAGCGGCAGCGGCTCGCCCGCCGCGACACGCAACTGCCATTCGACGAGATCGAGCCCCGTCACCATCTCTGTCACAGGGTGCTCGACCTGCAGACGCGTGTTCATCTCCATGAAGTAGAACTCGCCGCCTTCCGTCATGATGAACTCGACCGTGCCCGCGCCGACGTAATTCACCGCGCGCGCCGCCGCCACAGCGGCCTCGCCCATCGCGCGCCGCACATGCGGCTGCAAGCCAGGCGCGGGCGCTTCTTCGAGTACTTTCTGATGACGGCGCTGCACCGAGCAGTCGCGGTCGAACAGATAGACGGCACCGCCGTGCTTGTCGGCGAACACCTGCACTTCGACGTGACGCGGACGCGTCAGATACTTTTCAATCAGTACGCGATCGTTGCCGAAGCTGCTCGCGGCCTCGCGCTTGCACGACGCCAGCGCGGCGTCGAATTCCTCAGTGCGCGTCACCACGCGCATGCCCTTGCCGCCGCCGCCCGCGCTCGCCTTCAGCAGCACGGGATAACCGATCTCATCGGCCTGGCGATGCAGCAGATCGGCGTTCTGATCGTCGCCGTGATAACCCGGCACGAGCGGCACGGCGGCCGAATGCATCAGCGCCTTCGCAGCGGCCTTCGAACCCATCGCGGCAATCGCCTCGACAGGCGGCCCGATGAACGCGATGCCCGCCTTCTCGCAAGCGTGCGCGAAGTCTTCGTTCTCCGACAAAAAGCCGTAGCCGGGATGCACGGCCTGCGCGCCCGTCGCGATGGCCGCCTCGATGATGCGTTCGACGCGCAGATAGCTTTCCGCCGCCGTCGAGCCGCCGATATGCACGGCTTCGTCGCACGCGGCGACATGCTTTGCGTTCGCGTCGGCGTCGGAATAGACCGCGACGCTCGTGATGCCGAGCCGCTTGCAGGTCGCGGCGACGCGGCAGGCAATTTCGCCCCGGTTCGCAATCAGGATCTTGTTGAACATGAGGTGTCTCGATGGGTGTTGTTCTGTGCCGTGGCGACGTTCAAAGCGCGCGGTTAAACCCGCCACGAAGGCGAGCGCTTCTCAAGAAACGACGCGACGCCTTCGCGCCCTTCCGCGCCCGCGCGCGTCTTCGCAATGCGCGCGGCCGTGTCTTCAATCAACGCCGCGCTGATCTCGCGGCCGGCGATATCGTGTACGAGTTGCTTGCACGCCTTCACCGCTTGCGGTCCGTTCGCGCACAACGTGGCCGCGAGTTGCTGCACGGTTTCGTCGAGCTTGTCAGCGCTCACGCTTTCGGCGACGAAGCCCAGGCGATGGGCCGTCGCGCAATCGAATGCTTCAGCCGTCATGAAGTAACGGCGCGATGCCTGCTCGCCGAGCGCGCGAATCACGTACGGCGCGATCGTCGCGGGAATCAGGCCGAGGCGCGCTTCGGACAGGCAGAACTTCGCGCTATCCACTGCAACGACGATGTCGCACGCCGAGATCAGGCCCATGCCGCCCGCGTAAGCGTCGCCGTTCACACGCGCGATCACCGGCTTGTTGCAGCGGTAGATCGACGCGAGCATGTCGGCAAGACGCATTGCGTCGGCGCGGTTCTCGTCGTCCGAGTAACCGGCCATCTTCTTCATCCAGTTCAGGTCCGCGCCCGCGCAGAACGCCTTGCCGCTCGCCGCGAGCACGACGGCGCGCACGTCGTCACGCTCGTTCAGCGCGCGAAACACCGACGTGAGTTCCGCGATCATCGCTTCGTTGAATGCGTTGCGCACGTCCGGGCGATTGAGCGTGACGGTGGCGACCTGCTGGTCAAACGCAACGGTCAGGTTCTCGTATTGCATGGTCGAAGCTCCTTTCGCTGCGCCGCCGTTACATGCGGAACACGCCGAAGCGCGTGTCCTCGATCGGCGCGTTCATTGCCGCTGACAAACCGAGGCCCAATACGTCGCGCGTCTGCGCAGGATCGATCACGCCGTCATCCCACAAGCGGGCGCTCGCGTAATACGGATGACCTTGATGCTCGTACTGCTCGCGGATCGGCTGCTTGAACGCTTCTTCCTGCTCGGCCGTCCACGTGCCGCCCTTCCCTTCGATACCGTCGCGCTTGACGGTGGCGAGCACGGAAGCCGCCTGCTCTCCGCCCATCACCGAGATGCGCGCGTTCGGCCACATCCACAGGAAGCGCGGCGAATACGCGCGGCCACACATGCCGTAATTGCCCGCGCCGAACGACCCGCCGATGATCACCGTGAACTTCGGCACCTTCGCAGTGGCGACGGCCGTCACCATCTTCGCGCCGTTGCGCGCAATGCCTTCGTTCTCGTACTTGCGGCCCACCATGAAGCCCGTGATGTTCTGCAGGAACACGAGGGGTATCTTGCGCTGCGCGCACAGTTCGATGAAGTGCGCGCCCTTCAATGCCGACTCGGAAAACAGAATGCCGTTGTTCGCGACGATGCCGACGGGATGACCCCAGATGTGCGCGAAGCCGCACACGAGCGTCGTGCCGTAGCGCGCCTTGAATTCATCGAACGCGGAATCGTCGACGATACGCGCGATCACTTCGCGGATATCGAAGGGCTTGCGCGTATCGACGGGAATCACGCCGTAGATGCTCTTCACGTCGTAGCGCGGCGGCTTCGGTTCCTGCATCGTGACGGGCACGTCCTTGCGCCGGTTCAGATTGCCGACGATGCTGCGCGCAGTCGCCAGCGCGTGCGCATCGTTTTGCGCGAGATGATCGACGACACCCGACAGACGCGTATGCACGTCGCCGCCGCCCAGATCTTCCGCGCTGACCTCTTCGCCCGTCGCCGCTTTGACGAGAGGCGGGCCGCCCAGAAAAATCGTGCCTTGATTCTTGACGATGATCGACTCGTCGCTCATCGCGGGGACATAGGCGCCGCCCGCCGTGCATGAACCCATCACGACGGCGATCTGCGGAATGCCTTGCGCCGACAGGTTCGCCTGGTTGTAGAAGATGCGGCCGAAGTGATCGCGATCGGGAAACACCTCGTCCTGGTTCGGCAGGTTCGCGCCGCCCGAATCGACGAGATACACGCACGGCAAGTGATTTTCTTCGGCGATTTCCTGCGCGCGCACGTGCTTCTTCACGGTCACGGGATAGTAGGTACCGCCCTTCACCGTCGCGTCGTTGCAGACGATCACGCACTCCTGACCCGCAATGCGCCCGATGCCCGTAATCACGCCCGCGCCCGGCGCGTCGTCGTGATACATGCCGAATGCCGCGAGTTGCGACAGTTCGAGAAACGGCGTGCCGGGGTCGAGCAGTTGGGCGATGCGATCGCGCGGCAGCAGCTTGCCGCGCGACACGTGCTTGTCGCGCGCGGCGGGACCGCCGCCCAGCGCGAGCTTGCTGATCTTCGCCTTGAGGTCTTCGACGAGCACTTCGAGCGCGGCCGTGTTGGTGCGGAAATCGTCGGAGCGCGGGTTCAACTTCGATTCGATGATCGGCATGTTGTGTTTTCCGTAGCTCTTACATCGTTTCCGCAAACAGCTCGCGGCCGATCAGCATGCGGCGGATTTCGCTCGTGCCCGCCCCGATTTCATAAAGCTTCGCGTCGCGCCACAGACGCCCGACGGGATACTCGTTGATATAACCATTGCCGCCGAGAATCTGGATCGCCTCGCCCGCCATCCACGTGGCCTTTTCCGCCGTGTAGAGAATCACGCCCGCGCAGTCCTTGCGCACCTGGCGCACGTGCGCCGTACCGATCGTATCGAGCTGACGGCCCACTGCGTACAGATACGCGCGACACGCCTGCAACGTGGTGTACAGATCCGCAACCTTGCCCTGGATCAGCTGGAATTCGCCGATCGACTGACCGAACTGCTTGCGGTCGTGGATATACGGCACGACGGCATCCATCACCGCCATCATGATGCCCGTCGGCCCACCCGCGAGCACGGCGCGCTCGTAGTCGAGGCCGCTCATCAGCACCTTCACGCCGCCGTTCAGCTCACCGAGAATGTTCTCTTCCGGCACTTCGACGTTCTCGAACACCAGCTCGCCCGTGTGCGAGCCGCGCATGCCGAGCTTGTCGAGCTTCTGCGCGACGGAAAAGCCCTTCATGCCCTTCTCGACGATGAACGCCGTGATGCCGCGCGGACCGGCTTCGATATCCGTCTTCGCGTAGACGACGAGCGTGTCGCAGTCCGGGCCGTTCGTGATCCACATCTTCGTGCCGTTCAGCACGTAGCGGTCGCCCTTCTTCTCGGCGCGCAGCTTCATGCTGACCACGTCCGAGCCGGCATTCGGCTCGCTCATCGCCAGCGCGCCGATATGGTCGCCCGACACCAGCTTCGGCAGGTACTTTTCTTTTTGCGCCTCGGTGCCGTTGCGGTGAATCTGGTTCACGCACAGATTCGAGTGCGCGCCATACGAGAGCCCGACCGATGCCGACGCGCGCGAGATTTCCTCCATCGCGACCATGTGCGCGGTGTAGCCCATGTTCGCGCCGCCGTATTCCTCGGAGACCGTCATGCCGAGCACGCCCAGATCGCCGAACTTCTTCCACAGGTCCATCGGGAACTGGTCGGTGCGGTCGATCTCGCCCGCACGCGGCGCGATCTCCTTCGCCGCAAACGACGCGAGGCTGTCGCGCAGCATCTCGATCTCTTCACCAAGCGGGAACTGCATACCGGGCAAGTTGCTCATGTGTGTCTCCAGGAGTTCGTGGCGGGCGGGTCACGCGTGTCGTGGCGTATAGCGCCGCCTCGCATCAGGCAATTTTTCTGAGCCGGACTCAGCCGGCTGGTTCGCCGCGCCTTTGGCTTCCATCGTCATTCATACGACATGTGCGGCCGCGCGGCAGTACAGAGCGCATTTCACTCCAGATTTACGTAAGCGTCAATCGGTATTTTTGAGTATCACTCAAAAACCGTGAAGTACACGCTGAATGGGCTGCCAGCGTGGTAGTATCGGCCGCAACGGAGCCCTTCCGCTCCGAAATCTGAACTGGACTCATATGATGGGCGTAGCAAGGGCCGAGGTGTCGGGATCGCGCCGCCAGCCGGCGGGCCGCAAGTCGCAGCAACGCGTGAAGGAGATTCTTCAGGCGGGCCGCGACGTCTTCTCCGAAAAGGGCTACGAACGTGCGACGACGGCGGAGATCGCGCAGCGGCTCGGCATTTCCGAGGCCACGGTGTTCAGCTACTTTCGCGGCAAGCGCGAGCTGTGCGCGCGCGTGATCGGCGACTGGTACGACGAGATCATCGAAGCAATCGAGTCGGGCCTGCCGCGCGACGGCAGCATCCGCCAGCAGTTCGCGTTCATCGTGCGCACGCATTTGCGGCTGATGCTGGTCAACGGCACGGGGTTGTGCGCGCTCGTGCTGTCGGAAGGCCGCACGCGTCAGCACGAACTCAGCGAAGAACTGACGGGCCTGCAGCGCCGCTACACCGCGCCGCTGATGCGCGTGCTGTCGCATGGCCAGCAGACGGGCCAGATCCGCTCGGACGTGCCGCTGCGCCTGCTGCGCTCGCTCGTCTTCGGCCCGATGGAACACGTGCTGTGGGACGCGACGCTCGGCAATCGCCGCACCGATATCGACGCCACGGCGGACCGCCTGATCGACGTGCTGTGGTCCGCCTTGCAGCCGCCCGACGCGTCGCTCAGCGCGCTCGCGCAGTTCCGCCAGGAAGTGGGCGAAGCGGCGCGCCGCCTGGCCGAAGCGGAAGCCGCACATCAGCAGAAAGCGAAGCAGGCCGCGCCCGAGCGCATCAACACAGGCGAAGACGCCTGAGCCTCCGCGTCGCACCAGGCGCCCGGCCGGGTGCGCAACTTGCTGACGATGTTGATGCCAGCAACGCAACCCAAGAAGGCCCGGCCATGTCAACCACGCCCAACGAAGGCGAAAATCCGATCCGCCCCGACCAGTCCGATGTCGTGCAGACCGATCTGCCGGATGTCGGTCCGTCGCAGGACCCGGACGCGCCGCCGCTCGATCCCGACGTCAACCCCGATTACGAAGACGACAAGCCCTAGAACAGGCGCGTTCGTCGACAACATCGAATGCCAGGGAGGGAGGATCATCGTGCAACACGTATTCAACAGAACATGTCAGATGGGCGTCGCGAGCTTGCTGGCCGCGCTCATCTCGACAACGGCACTCGCGCAAGGCGCGCCGCAATCGGTCACCGAGCGCCGCACGGAAGTCATGCAGACGGGCAGCGGCTTTCGCGCCTCGAAGCTCGCGGGAACGAGCGTTTATAACCGCGACAAGGACAAGATCGGCACCATCGACGACCTGATCCTTTCGCCGACCGATCACACCGCGTTCGCGATTCTGTCGGTGGGCGGCTTTCTCGGCATGGGCAAGCACTACGTCGCCGTGCCCTTCAGCGATCTGCAGATCACCGCCAAACAGGTGACGATGCCGGAGGCGACCAAGTCGTCGCTCGAAGCGTTGCCCGAGTTCAAGTACGCGCCGGACTGAGCATGGAAACCTTCGGCCGCTTCGCATCGGACATGCGAAGCGGCCAGTTTCATCGTCATTCCTGGATCAGCGCGGGAATCTCCTCGACTAGCGCGTCGATCGCGCAACGCACCTTCGACGCCATGTAGCGCGTCTGCGGCCACACGACGTTGATCTCCAGCGGCGGCAAACTGCAACACCCCTTGACCAGCGCGAGTTCGCCCGACTTCACGTAGCGCGCGAGCAGCCATGACGGCAGGCGCGCAAGCCCAAAGCCAGCAATCGCTGCGGCGGCAATCGCCTGCACATCGTCCATGCTCAGATGCGGGTTGATGTTCACGCGCATTGGCTGGCCTTCGTCGTCCAGGAAATCCCACTGCGCGAGCGCGCCGCCCCGCGCATACACGATGCCTTCGAGCCCATGCATCTCGTCGAGCGACGCGGGCATGCCGTGCCGCGCAAGATACGACGGCGCCGCGCCGACGCAGGTGTACTGCGCGCCCAGCCGCCGCGCGGCGAGACTTGTGCTGTCGCGCAACTCGCCGATGCGCACGGCGAGGTCGAAACCTTCCTCAACGAGATCGACCATGCGGTCGCTGAACGACATGTCGATCTGCAGCTTCGGATGCCGGCGCGTCAGATTCATCAGCACGGGCGCGACGCACAACTGGCCGAAAGCCAGCGGCAGGCTCACGCGAAGCCGGCCGCGCGGCGCGCGCCGTCCGCCTTCGAGTTCGGCCTCGGCCGCTTCGAGTTCGGCTAGCGCGCGCACGCAACGTTCGTAGTACGCCTGGCCATCTTCCGTGAGGCTCTGGCTGCGCGTCGTGCGATGAATCAGGCGTACGCCGAGCCGCGTCTCCAGACGCGCAATCACCTTGCCGACGGCCGAGCGCGTCAGGTTCAGACGTTCGGCTGCCAACGCAAAACTGCCCGCTTCGACGACCTGCACGAAGGTCGCCACGCCATCGAGCCGGTCAGTCATCGCGCCGCCTGATTGGTTCCGTATAGGCCGCATTCATGGGAATTCACCTCGTCAATCGGGACAGATATTCCCGATATATTACCGCTCATCTATCGCAACGGTATCCATCTCATGCAACCATTTCGTCCGCGCAAGAACACCCTTGCGCTGCTTGCCGCCTGCCTTTCGTCGTTGATGTTCGGCCTCGAGATTTCCAGCGTCCCCGCGATCCTGCCGGCGCTCGAACATCTGCTGCACGGCGACTTCAAGGACATGCAGTGGGTCATGAACGCGTACACGATTGCCTGCACGACGGTCCTGATGGCGACGGGCACGCTCGCGGACCGCTTCGGCCGCAAGCGCGTGTTCATCGTCAGCATTGCGCTGTTCGGCGTTACGTCGCTGCTGTGCGGGCTGGCGACGAACATGGCCGTGCTGATCGCGGGCCGCTTCTTGCAAGGCGCGAGCGGCGGCGCGATGCTGATCTGTCAGGTCGCCGTGCTGTCGCATCAGTTCCAGCAGGGACACGAGCGCGTCAAGGCGTTCGCCGCGTGGGGCATCATCTTCGGCATCGGACTGGGGTTCGGGCCGATCATCGGCAGCGCGACGGTCGCGCTGACCGGCTGGCAATGGGTGTTTCTCGTGCATGCGCCGCTGGCGCTCGCGACCATCGTGCTCGCCATCAGCGGCGTGAGCGAATCGCGCGATCCGCATGCGCAGAAGCTCGATGTTGCAGGCATCGTGACCTTGTCGCTAGCCGTGTTCGGCGTCGCCTTCTACATCACACAGGGGGCAGACTTCGGCTTCGCAAGCCTGCCCGCGCTTGGCATCGTCGCAGCGAGCGCGCTCTGCCTGATCGCGTTCTTCGTCGCCGAGAACATGAGCGCGCATCCGATGTTCGACTTCTCGGTGTTTCGCATCCGCAAGTTTTCGGGCGCGCTGATCGGATCAGCCGCGATGAATTTCAGCTTCTGGCCTTTCATGATCTATCTGCCCGTGTACTTTCATAACGCGCTCGGCTATGACGACCTGCATGCGGGGCTCGCACTGCTCGCCTATACGCTGCCTACGCTGGTCGTGCCGCCCGTCGCGGAACGTCTCGCGCATCGTTATCAGCCGGGTTTCGTGATTCCCGGCGGGCTCTTCACGATCGGGCTCGGTTTCATGCTGATGCTTATCGGCAGCGGCGCGGAGCACGCCAGCTGGATGACGATGCTGCCCGGCTGCGTGATTGCTGGCGTCGGACTCGGCCTCACCAACACGACCGTGACGAACACGACGACGGGCGCCGTGTCGACCGCACGCGCCGGCATGGCCTCGGGCATCGACATGAGCGCGCGGATGATCTCGCTCGCCATCAACATCGCGCTGATGGGGTTCGTGCTGGTGGCGGGCGTCGCTGCGTCTCTGTCGCGCGCGTGGTCAGGCGCGCAGGACGCCGCGCAGATTCACGCGACAAGCGCTGCGATTGCAGCGGGCCATGTCGTCGCGCTCGACGGCAAGATCGCGCACGATGCGCTCGTACACGGCTTCGGCTGGGTGATGCTGTATGGAGGCGTGGGCGCGTGGCTGCTCGCGGCGGCGAGCTTCGTGACGTTCGGCGCGATGACGAACCCGACCCGTTCGAAGCTGCAAGAGGCGCGCGCGGCGACATCGGCGCAACGCACGGATTGATACAAAAAAGCGTGAGCGCGGATGACGCGCTCACGCTTTCCAGACGTGCAGATCAGTAATAAGGATACGGTGCGTAAACGGCGCCCGGCGGGGCATAGTAATAAGGACGCGGCGCGTAATAGACAGGCCCCGGCGCATAGTACGCAGGCGGCGTCGCATAGACGGGCGCCTGCGGTTGCGAGATGGTGTTGCCCTTCGACGTCATGCACTGCGCGTAAGCCGCGTCGTAGCGCGCCTGCAGGCCATATGCCGAGTAAGACGCGCCGTTCGCGCCCGTCGCGCCGCCGACCAGCAAGCCGCTGCCCGCGCCGATTGCCGCGCCGGCACCCGGATTGCCCGCTGCCGCGCCGATCAGCGCGCCGACGGCCGCGCCGCCCAGCGTGCCGACAGCCGCGCTGCCCACCGCGTTGTTGGTGGCCGCCTGCGATGCACCATTGGCGTCCGTGCTGCGGTACGCATAGTCACGGCACGCGTAGTCGTCCTGCTGGAACTGTTCGAGCGGCTCGCCCTTGCGCGGCAGCGCAACCACGCTCGGCCCGCTGGGCGGGATGACGGCACAACCGCCCATTGCGAGCAACACCCCGACGAGGATCGTCGGCATTGCGACCTTTCTTGTGACCTGAGTCTTGTTCATGTTCGTCGACCTGCCAATGAAAAATGCCAATGTCCAATAGAAGAACAATAGTCCAACAGACTTAGACTTGAGTTACGAATGCGTTACTGGATATTTCTGCACTTTGACCTGGCGCAACGCGCAAAAAGTAAAAAAGGGTCAGCGGAATTCAGCTTGAAATCGCAGCCCGATATGTGCATCATGCACATATGCACAATGCACACATTTAGGGGACGCGATGACCCGGCGCATGGAAAATCTGCTCGGCGTGCTCGCCCTTCTGGTGACGGACGAACTGAACGCACAACCCAGCATTCCCGCGCTGGCCGGTTCGACCGCACGCGCAATGCTCAATGCGATCGGCCAGTACCCTGACTCGTCGATCGAACTGCTGCGCGATGCCGTGGATCTCTCGCATCCCGCCGCCGTGCGCGCGGTGGCGGGACTCGTCGACGCAGGCCTCGTCGAAAAAAAGGCGGGCAGCGACAAGCGCTCGGTTGCGCTGGCTCTCACGGCTACAGGGCGCCGCGAAGCGAACCGCTTGCGCGCCGCGCGCGGGCGCATGCTCGAACGCATCGCTGCGAGGCTCGATGAACGCGAGCGCGACGTGCTCGAAAATCTGCTCATCAAGATTCTCTGGAACGAAACGCGCGATTCGCCGCACGCGATGCAGCTTTGCCGCTTCTGCGACGACAAGCCATGCCTGAAGGCGGGCTGCCCCGTCGAGTGCCGCGAACAGGGGCTGCCGATGCCCGAGCGGAGCGCGTCATGAGCGCCGCCAATATAGACGCGATCCGCTTGAACGCTCCGCCCGTGCGCTGGCGCGCAGTGGCCGCGCTGACAGCCGTCTCGACGCTCTCGCAGATCGGCCAGTTCGGCATCGGCTTCATGGTCCTGCCCGTGTGGCTCGCGCATCAGGGGCTCGACGCGCCGCGCGCCGGACTTTTCGCTGCGGCGCAATGGGCGGGCATGTTCGTCGGACTGCTGTTTGCGCCGCGTCTGATCGAACGGATCGGATCGAAGCTGACGGTGTCGCTCGGGCTCGCCGCTTCGCTGATCGCGTATGCATCGTTTGGCGCCTTGTCGTGGCCTGCGTGGATGTTGCCCGGCATGCTGACGGGACTCGGCATCGGCTTGCGCTGGATCGCGAACGAAACCTGGCTTTATAGTCTCGTGCCCGCCGACAAGAGCGGCAAAGTGGTCGGCGTTCACGAAACCTTGATCGCATCAGCGGGCGTGCTTGCGCCGGCGCTCGCGGTCTACGGTGGCGTGAGCGGCACATTGGTGTTCGTGTCGGGTTCGCTGCTGACGCTCGCTGCCGCTGTTCCGTTGTGGCTCACCCGTTCGTCCGCGCCTCAAGCTGTATTGGAGCCACAGGTGGCTCGCGGCAAGCGCCTCGAACTGGGGCCGATCGTTTGCCTCGGCCTCGTTACGATTGCCGTCGGCGGCATCGGAGACGGCGCGCTCTACGGGCTCTTTCCGCTCTTCGCCGACAGCCGCGGACTCACGGCCACGCAAACCGCGACGATGCTCGCCTGCTTCGGTATCGGCGGCATGGTGCTGCAGTTCCCCGTTGGTTGGCTGGCGGATCGCGCCGGTCTCGCGGCAACGGTGATCGTCTGCGCGTTGACCAGCACGGCGGCTATCGTGGCGTTTTCTTTCGCACCGTCCGCGTCGATTGCGTATTTCGGAGCCGCGCTGCTGCTCGGCGGCATGAACAGCGCGTACATCACACTCGGCATGTATGCCGCCGCGTGCAGCGACAAACTGGCAATAACCCGCAACATGCGCTTACTGTCGCTCGCCTTCACTGCATGCTCGATCGCCGGGCCGCTGTTTGCCGGGTCGGCGATGAAGGCGCTCGGCAACGATCTGTTGATGTGGCAACTCGCGATCATGAGCGGCGCGCTCATGATCTATACGCTCGGCATGCGTGAAGGGCACCGGCAGGCGCGGCAGCGCGCGCCTTCGGCCTCTTCCTGATAACCGAGGGGGGCGCGCACAGCGTTTCGTTCAACGCAAACGCACCAGCGTCGACTTCAGCTCCGTGTACTTTTCGAGCGCATGCAACGACTTGTCGCGGCCATTGCCCGACTGCTTGTAGCCGCCGAACGGGAAGTTCATATCGCCGCCTTCGTCATAGCAATTGACCCACACGGTGCCCGCGCGCAGACGCCGCGACACTTCATGCGCCGTCGTCAGGTTTGCTGTCCACACGGCGGCGGCGAGACCGTAGTCGCTGTCATTGGCGATCTGCACGGCTTCGTCGATCGTATCGAACGTGATCACCGACAGCACCGGCCCGAAGATCTCTTCACGCGCGATCTTCGCATCAGGCTTCGGCACATCGAAAACAGTCGGCTCGATATAGAAGCCGCCGCTTTCCTGCTGCACGCGCGCGCCGCCATGCAATAGCTTCGCTTCGACCCGCCCTGCTTCGATATAACCCAGCACGCGATCGAGCTGCACCTGATCGACGATCGCGCCCATCGACGTCTTCGGGTCCAGCGGATTGCCCGGCGCATAGCTGCGCGCTGCTGCCACCAGCTTGTCGAGGAACACGTCCTTGATGTCGCGATGCACGAGCAGACGTGAACCTGCCGTACACATCTCGCCCATGTTGTAGAAGATCGCGCCCGCTGCCGTCTTAGCCGCGCGATCCAGATCCGGGCAATCAGGCAGCACGATGTTCGGCGACTTGCCACCCAGCTCCAGCCACACGCGTTTCAGGTTCGACTGCCCAGCGTATTGCATGATCAGCTTGCCGACATTCGTCGAACCCGTGAACGCGAGGCAATCCACGTCGTGATGCAGCGCGAGCAGCTTGCCAGGCTCGCCGCCACCCGGCACCACATTGAATACGCCTGCGGGAATGCCCGCTTCATGCGCGAGTTGCGCAACACGAATCGCCGTCAGCGGCGATTTCTCCGAAGGCTTGAGCACGACGCTATTACCCGCCGCGAGCGCAGGCCCGAATTTCCACGATGCCATCAGGATCGGGAAATTCCACGGCACTACGGCGGCGACGACGCCGAGCGGCTCGCGCGTCACGAGACCGACGAGATGATGATCCGCGGGCACGACCTCACCGCCGACCTTGTCGATCGCTTCCGCAAACCATTCAACGCAATACACCGCGCCCGGCACGTCGACGCTGGTCGTGTCGCCGATCGGCTTGCCCGCATCGAGTGTTTCGAGCAACGCGAGTTCGTCGAGATGCTCGCGCATCAGCGCCGCCCATTTGAGCAGCTTCGCTTTACGCTGACGCGGATTGAGGCCGGACCAGATGCCTGTGTCGAACGCTTGCCGCGCGGCGCGCACGGCCGCATTCACGTCGGCCTCGCCGCAATCGGCTACTTTCGCAAGGACCTTGCCGTCGATAGGACTCACGCAGTCGAACGTGCGCCCGCTTTCGGCCGGCCGATACTCGCCGTCGATAAACGCGCGCCCTTCGATTGCGAGCGTCGCTGCCTTTTCCTGCCAGTAAGCCAATGTCGTCTTGTCCATCAGGATGCCTCAATGTTATGCGTTCAGCGCATTGCATATGGCATGCGCGATGCGATGCTGCGCGAAACGCGTTGACGCGAAGCGGCGTGCGAAAAAATCAGAAAGTGGGCGGCGAATTGGCCGACACGACTTCGCACACCTGCTGCGCGCTGGGATTGCGAAAACGATGCGGTAAGCGGCTTTCGAAGTAATAGCTGTCGCCGGGGTCGAGCAGCCACGTCGTACTGTCGACGGTCAATTCAAGCTGACCGCTGACCACGACGCCGCCCTCGTGCCCTGCGTGTTGCAACATTTCCGGGCCCGTATCCGCGAGCGGCTGATACACCTCGCGCATGATGCCCATATTGCGATCCTTGACACTCGCGCCCGCCAGATAGAACTCGATCTGCTCATTGCCGAGATTCGGCATCTCCGCGCGGCGCGACACCACGGTGCGGTCGGCCTCGATTTCAAATGTGAAGAATTCGGCGAGACTCATCGGTATGCATTCGAGCAGCTTCTTCAGCGAGCCGACGGAAGGACTCACGCGGTTCTGCTCGATCAGCGAAATCGTGCCGTTCGTCACGCCCGCCCGTTTCGCCAGCTCCCGCTGCGAAAGACCGTGCTTTTTACGGATGTACTGCAGGCGGGTTGCCACTTCAATTGACATCGACGCACTCATGGAAACGGGTAGTACTTCACGAAAAGAGCGGCATACGAATAGCACGCGCGTGTGTTGAATATTCTAATCACTTTAAATTCACCGCCTCTGGGGAAAACCCTGAAAGCGAAACGAAATTTTTACGCATCTACAGGCTTCAAAGTGGACTTTATTGCGCATAGATAGCTCAGGGTAAGCCCTCATCAAACTTTCGTAAAAAGACTTTGACGGCCTTTTTGACTCGTATATCCTGAACTACAGGTCGATGTTTCCTGATTCGATTACTCGCTGCGGCAGCCCGATTCATCGCAGAAGCAGTGGGTAAAGAATGCGTTACGGGTAACAACCTGTCGTCCCGTTTCTTTAAACGTTCGACGCGTTTTCCGAACGGGGCGTTCAATACTTTCAACGTGCCAGTCGAGTGTAATCGTGAGAGTCCGAGGCCCTTTGGTTAGGTGGGATCGTAGTCAGTTCGCGAGGTGTCTTCGCGCTGACAACGCCATCGCCGACGGCAGCAACGGCAGGCTTGCGTTTCGCCGCTTTCTGTCCGTCTTCACGATCCTGTCGCGCCGTTCCGTCCGTCGTCACAACTCCATTTCAGCGCGTGCGTTCATCGCGGTTCATACCGACGAAGTCGCATCGCTCTTGCCCTAGCGCCTTTCCATCTGTCGCTGTCAGGCCCGCTTGCGGGTCGATGCTTCGCACGCGTTATCGCGCTGCGTGTTCGGTTGCGCTCGTCCCCAAGTCGGACACGCGCCGTTGCACGCCTGCGATTGCACGCAGCGGAGCAAACCGGACAGCGTATCTGTTTGCTACGCGCGGCGCGATCCGCTGACGACGCTGCCACGCAAGCATCCTTCCAGTAGCTTTGCGCTCCGCGCATGGCTGCGGAATCGTGCCGCGCGTACGCACACCATGATTTGCCGCGTTCCCGCAGTCAACGACGAATACCAGTTAGTCATGCAAACGAAACCTTTAGTCGGCATCACGGCCGACAGAACGATGATGGGTCTGCATCCTTCGCATGTGGCCGGCGAGAAGTACATCGCGGCAGTGATAGATGGCGCGCAAGCGCTTGCGATGCTGCTGCCCGCGTTGGGCGACAGACAGCCGCCGGAAGATCTGTTCGCGCATATCGACGGCCTGCTTTTTACGGGCAGCTATTCGAATGTCGAGCCGCATCGTTATGGCGGTCACGCGAGCGCGCCCGGCACGCTGCACGACGCCGCACGCGACGCGACGACGCTGCCGCTGATGCGCGCCGCCATCGACGCAGGCATCCCCGTGCTCGCTATTTGCCGTGGCTTTCAGGAAATGAATGTCGTATTCGGCGGGACGCTGCATCAAAGCGTTCAAACGGTGGACGGCTATGACGACCACCGCGAGAACAAGGAAGACGACCTCGACGTGCAGTACGGGCCTTCGCATGCGCTGCATCTACTGCAAGGCGGGCTGTTGCAGAAGCTCGCCAGCGGCGCAAGCGAAGTGCGCGTGAATTCACTGCACAGCCAGGGCGTCGAGCGGCTCGGCGACGGCCTCACGGTCGAAGCCCACGCGCCGGACGGTTTGATCGAAGCGATCAGCGTGACGCATGCGCGCGCCTTCACGCTGGGTGTGCAATGGCACCCGGAATGGAAGCACGCGAGCGACGCGTTATCGACAGCGATCTTCCGTGCGTTTGGCGCGGCGTGCCGCGATCGAATGCGCATGAGGACGGGTTCAGCAGCGGCTGCAAGCGCACATATCTGATCCCCGTTCTGCGCAAAAAAACAGAGAGAACGATCATGCAAGACATTGACGAGTTTCTGAAGAAGCATCACATCACCGAAATCGAAGCGATCATTCCCGACATGGCAGGGATCGCGCGCGGCAAGATCATTCCGCGCAGCAAGTTCGAATCCGGCGAATCCATGCGCCTGCCGCAAGCCGTGATGATCCAGACGGTGACGGGCGAATATCCCGAAGATGGCTCGCTCACGGGCGTCACCGACCCCGACATGGTGTGCGTGCCCGATCCGTCGACGATCCGCATCATTCCGTGGGCCGTCGATCCCACCGCGCAGGTGATTCACGACTGCGTGCATTTCGACGGCACGCCCGTCGCGATCTCGCCGCGCCGCGTGCTGCGCCACGTACTCGATCTCTACAAGGCCAAGGGCTGGAAGCCCGTCATCGCGCCGGAGCTGGAGTTCTATCTGGTCGACATGAACAAGGACCCCGACCTGCCCTTGCAACCGCCCGTCGGGCGCACGGGCCGTCCCGAAACAGGACGCCAGGCGTATTCGATCGAAGCCGTGAACGAATTCGATCCGCTCTTCGAAGACATCTACGAGTACTGCGACATTCAGGAACTCGAAGTCGACACGCTGATTCACGAAGTGGGCGCCGCGCAGATGGAAATCAACTTCCTGCACGGCGACCCGCTCAAGCTCGCCGACCAGGTCTTTCTTTTCAAGCGCACGGTGCGCGAAGCCGCGCTGCGTCATCACATGTACGCGACGTTCATGGCGAAGCCGATGGAGAACGAACCCGGTTCCGCGATGCACGTACATCAAAGCCTCGTCGATGAAGAGACGGGCCAGAACCTGTTCACGGGGAGCGACGGCAAGCCGACGGATCTCTTCAATCAGTACATCGCCGGCCTGCAGAAGTACACGCCCGCGTTGATGCCGATCTTCGCGCCATACATCAATTCGTATCGCCGGCTGTCGCGCTTCATGGCGGCGCCGATCAACGTGCAATGGGGTTACGACAACCGCACGGTCGGTTTCCGCATTCCGCATTCGGGCCCGCAGGCGCGCCGCATCGAGAACCGCATTCCGGGTGTGGACTGCAATCCGTATCTGGCGATTGCGGGCACGCTCGCGGCCGGCTATCTCGGCATGACGCAGCGACTCACGCCGACCGAGCCGCTCACCAGCGACGGCTATGAATTGCCATACCAGTTGCCGCGCAATCTCGAAGAAGGACTCACGTTGATGGGCGCGTGCGAGCCGCTTTCCGAAATCATGGGCGAACCGTTCATCAAGGCGTATCTCGCGCTGAAGGAAACCGAATACCAAGCGTTTTTCCGCGTGATCAGTTCGTGGGAACGCAAGCATTTGCTGCTGCACGTCTGAGTCCGGCGTCATCCGCAAAACAACTGGAGGCAACATGAGTTACAGGACAGAAGAAATCGCTTACGTGCAATCCGCGCAACCGGCCGCGAAGGCGAGTACTTCGCAACAGCTGCGCAGCACGGCTGAATACCGCGCGCTCGATGCCGCGCATCACATTCATCCGTTCTCTGATATGGGCGCGCTCAATCGCGCCGGCAGCCGCGTGATCGTCAAGGCGGAAGGCGTCTATCTGTGGGACTCCGATGGCAACAAGATCATCGATGGCATGGCGGGACTGTGGTGCGTAAACGTCGGCTATGGCCGCAAGGAACTCGCGGACGCAGCGTACAGGCAGTTGCAGGAACTGCCCTTCTACAACACGTTCTTCAAGACCACGCACCCGCCCGTGATCGAACTGTCGGCCATGCTCGCCGAGTTGACGCCCGCGCCGTTCAACCACTTCTTCTATTGCAATAGCGGCTCGGAAGGCAACGATACGGTGCTGCGCATCGTCCATCAGTATTGGGCGACGCAAGGACAGAAGCTGAAAAAGTTCGTCATTTCGCGTAAGAACGGCTATCACGGCTCGACGATCGCGGGCGGCACGCTCGGCGGCATGGGTTATATGCACGAGCAGATGCCTTCGCAGGTCGAGCACATCGTGCATATCGACCAGCCGTACTGGTTCGGCGAAGGCGGCGACATGACGCCGGAAGAATTCGGCCTCGAACGTGCGCGCCAACTCGAAACGGAAATTCTCGAGCTTGGTGCCGAGAACGTCGCTGCGTTTATCGGTGAGCCTTTCCAGGGAGCGGGCGGCGTGATCTTTCCGCCTTCTACCTACTGGCCGGAAATCCAGCGCATCTGCCGCAAATACGACGTGCTGCTCGTCGCCGATGAAGTGATTGGCGGCTTTGGCCGCACGGGCGAATGGTTTGCGCATCAGCATTTCGGCTTCGAACCCGACCTCATCACGATGGCGAAGGGCTTGACGAGCGGCTATATCCCGATGGGCGCCGTCGGCCTGCACGACCGCATCGCCAAAGCGATCATCGAGAACGGCGAGTTCAATCACGGGCTCACCTATTCCGGGCATCCCGTCGCCGCCGCTGTCGCGGTCGCGAACCTGAGGCTGTTGCGCGACGAGAAGATCGTCGAGCGCGTGAAGAACGAAACGGGCCCGTATTTCCAGCAGTCGCTGCGCGAGACGTTCGCGAATCATCCCATCGTCGGTGAAGTGGCGGGCGCGGGACTCGTCGCGGGCATCCAGCTCGCGCAGAACCCGAAGACCCGAAAGCGCTTCGAGAATGGCGGCGATGTCGGCACGATCTGCCGCGACTTCTGCTTCAACGGCAACCTGATCATGCGTGCCACGGGCGACCGCATGCTGCTCTCGCCGCCTCTCGTCGTCACGAAGAGCGAGATCGACGAGATCGTCGCGAAGGCGAAAAAGGCCATCGACGCAACTGCACAACAGCTAGGGCTTTCGTAACGGCAGTCAGACCACCGGCGCGGGCGCCGTGACGCATCGAACGCGACACACGCTCACGCCGGACTTTTACCTTCAAGGGAAATCAACATGAGCGTTTGTCATCTTCGTCATGCGGTCGCGGGGGCCGCGCTGGTAGTCGTGACGGGCATTGCCGCACTGTCGGGCACGGCAGCGCAGGCGGCCGATACCGAACTGAACGTCTATAACTGGTCCGACTACATCGCGAAGGACACGATTCCGAACTTCGAGAAACAGACGGGCATCAAGGTCAAGTACGACAACTACGACAGCGACGACACGTTGCAGGCCAAGCTGCTCGCGGGCAGCTCGGGCTACGACATCGTCGTGCCGACGTCGAACTATATGGCCAAGCAGATTCAGGCCGGCGTCTACCAGAAGCTCGACAAATCGCAGATGCCGAATCTGAAGAATCTCGACCCGACGCTGATGAAGTTGATCTCCGACGCCGATCCGGGCAACCAGTACGGCGTGCCGTGGGCATACGGCACGGACGGCATTGGCTACAACGTGCAGGCCGTGCAGAAAGTACTCGGCGCGAATGCACCTGTCGACAGCTGGGCGCTCGTGTTCGATCCCGCCAACATGTCGAAGCTCAAGAGCTGCGGCGTGTCGTTCCTCGATCAGGCCGTCGACGTCTTCGCCGCGACGCTGCAATACATGCACAAGGACCCGAACAGCACGAGCCCCGGCGACTATCAGGCGGCGTACGAAGTGCTGAAGAAAGTCCGCCCGTACATCACGCAGTTCAATTCGTCGGGCTACATCAACGATCTCGCGAATAACGATGTTTGCGTGGTCGTCGGCTGGTCGGGCGACGTCGGCATCGCGCGGCGCCGCACGCAGGAAGCGAAGCGCTCGTATGAAGTCAAGTTCTCGAACGTGAAGGAAGGCGGCCTGCTGTGGTTCGACGTGATGGTCGTGCCGAAGGACGCACCGCATCCCGAAGCCGCGATGAAGTGGATCAACTTCATTTCCGACGCGAAGAACAATGCAGCCATTACCAACGAAGTGTTCTACCCCACCGCCAATCGCGCCGCGCGCCAGTTCGTCACCCCGGCTGTCGCGCAGGATCAGACGGTCTATCCGGCCGACGACGTGATCGCCAAGATGACGCTGATGAGACCGATGCCGACGGAAATTCTGCGGCTCGAAAACCGCCTGTGGGCGCAACTGAAAACCGGTCATTGAATTTGTGAGTCAACGCCGGTTTTCAGGGACATGAAAGGGAACTGAATGAAACGAAGAGGGATCGCTCGATCCCTCCTCGTAGAGCAGTAGCGCAGTCAGTCTGCGTCTTGCGCGCAGCCCCATGTTTCCCCGATTGCAGCACGACACCTGCGAGCGCTTCGCGCGCCTCGCCAGGGCCCGTTCGTGCCTGCAATCCGCAAAGAACGGTCACATATGAATACGATGCACACCACGCAAGCAGCGAAAGCGGCCACGCAGCCCGCGACGACGAAAGCGAAATCGGACGAGTTCGTTCGCATCGAAAACGTCGTGAAGAAGTTCGGCGACAGCACGGCTGTCGACAACGTCAACCTGAGCATCGCGAAGAACGAACTGTTCGCGCTACTCGGCAGTTCGGGCTGCGGCAAGTCCACGCTGTTGCGCATGCTGGCGGGCCTGGAGACGGCCACGTCCGGCAAGATCTATGTCGACGGCGAAGATCTCGCGGCCTTGCCGCCCTATCGCCGGCCCGTGAACATGATGTTCCAGTCGTATGCGCTCTTTCCGCATATGACAGTCGAATCGAATGTCGCGTTCGGCCTCAAACAGGAAGGTACGCCGAAGAACGAGATCAAAGAGCGCGTCGCCGATGCGTTGAATCTCGTGCAGATGACGAAGTACGCGAAGCGCAAGCCGCATCAGCTATCGGGCGGCCAGCAGCAGCGCGTCGCGCTGGCGCGTTCGCTTGTCAAGCGCCCGAAGCTGTTGCTGCTCGACGAGCCGATGTCCGCGCTCGACAAGAAGATCCGCCAGAAGACCCAACTCGAACTCGTGAACATTATCGAGAAAGTCGATGTCACCTGTGTGATGGTCACGCACGATCAGGAAGAAGCGATGACGATGGCGAGCCGCCTCGCCGTGATGAGCGAAGGCCGCATCGTGCAGATCGGTTCGCCGACGCAGGTCTACGAGTTTCCGAATAGCCGCTTCTCCGCCGAGTTCATCGGCTCCACCAATCTGTTCGAAGGCGTCGTCGTCGAAGACGAACCCGATCACATCTTTGTCGAAAGCGAAGACCTTGAGTCGCGGATGTATGTGAGCCACGGCGTTACGGGGCCGCTTGGCATGCCCGTCGGCATTTCGGTGCGCCCCGAGCGCGTGCGCGTGACGCGCGAGAAACCCGGCGCGGCGCACAACTGGGCGCGCGGCGTCGTGACGGATGTCGCCTACATGGGCAGCTATTCGCTGTACCACGTGCGTCTGCCGAGCGGCAAGACCGTCATGTCGAATCTCTCCAGCTCGCACCTGATGAGCGAAGGTGCGCCCGTCTATAACGACGACGTGTTCGTCTCCTGGTCGCCTTCGAGCGGCGTGGTGCTGACGCAATGAGAAATCCCGCCCAAACCTCTGCGGCGCGACTGGGCGCCGCCTCGAATGCAAGCCCCGCACTCGCATCGTTCAAACAGAGCCTCGCGAAGCTGCTGCCTTCGGGCCGCAGCACCGTGATCGGCATTCCGTTCATCTGGCTCGCGGTGTTCTTCGCGCTGCCGTTCGTGCTGGTGCTGAAGATCAGCTTTGCCGATTTGCGCCTTGGCATCCCGCCCTATACGGAACTTGTCAGCGTCAAAGATGGCGTGGTGCATTTCGCGCTGCAATTGAGCCATTACGCGTTCCTGTTGCAGGACAGCCTGTACGTCGCAACCTATCTCAGCTCGCTGAAGATGGCCGCCGTCTCGACTATCTGCTGCCTGTTGATCGGCTATCCGATCGCGTATTACATCGCGCGCTCGGCACCTGCCACGCGCAACCTGCTGATGATGGGCGTGATGCTGCCGTTCTGGACGTCGTTTCTGATTCGCGTGTACGCGTGGATCGGCATTCTGAAAGACGACGGTCTGCTCAATCACACGCTGATCGCGCTCGGCGTGATTCACTCGCCCTTTCGCCTCTATCACACGGATATTGGCGTCTATATCGGCATGGTCTATTCGTACCTGCCGTTCATGGTGATGCCGCTCTACGCGCATCTCGTGAAGATGGACTTGACGCTGCTCGAAGCCGCCTACGACCTCGGCGCAAAACCCTGGACGGCGTTTACGCGAATCACATTGCCGCTGTCGAAGAACGGGATTATCGCGGGGTCGCTGCTCGTGTTCATTCCCGCCGTCGGCGAGTACGTGATACCGGAACTGCTCGGCGGCGCGGACACGCTGATGATCGGCCGCGTGATGTGGGATGAGTTCTTCAACGACATGGACTGGCCGATGGCATCCGCCGTGACGGTGGCGATGGTGCTGCTGCTGCTCGTGCCGATGGCCGTATTCCAGTACTACCAGGTCAAGGAACTGGAGGGTGCGAAATGACCAAGCCGAACAAGCCTTTGTCCGCCACGGTGCTGACGCTCGGATTTCTCTTTCTTTATATCCCGATCATCAGCCTCGTCGTGTTCTCCTTCAACGAGTCGAAGCTCGTCACCGTCTGGTCCGGCTTCTCGCTGAAATGGTATGGCGCACTGCTGCACGATGACGAACTGCTCACGGCCGCATGGCTGTCGCTGAAGATCGGCTTGATGACGGCGTGCGCGTCTGTCGTGATCGGCACGTGGGCGGGTTTCGTGCTCGCGCGCTTTGGGCGCTTTCGCGGCTTCACGTTCTTCGCGGGCATGATCAACGCGCCGCTAGTGATTCCCGAAGTGATTCAGGGCATTTCGCTGCTGCTGCTCTTCGTCGCGCTGGAACAGATGATCGGCTGGCCCAGGGGGCGCGGCGTGCTGACGATGTGGATCGGCCACGTGATGCTGTGTGTTTCGTATGTCGCGATCATCGTGCAGTCGCGTATCAAGGAACTGAACAGGTCCCTCGAAGAAGCGGCACTCGATCTCGGCGCGACGCCGTTCAAGGTGTTCTTCGTCATCACGCTGCCGCTGATCTCGCAGGCCTTGCTGTCCGGCTGGCTGCTGTCGTTCACGCTTTCCGTCGACGATCTCGTGCTCTCCGCATTCCTGTCCGGCCCGGGCTCGACCACATTGCCGCTCGTGGTGTTCTCGCGCGTGCGCCTTGGCCTGAACCCCGAAATGAATGCACTCGCCACGCTCTTCATCACGGCCGTGACGATTGGCGTGATCGTCGTCAATCAATGGATGCTGATGCGCGACCGCAAGCGCACGCGCGACATGCAGATGGCGTTCGCGATAGCCGACGCCGCCGATGCCCCTTCGACAACCACACGCCCTGCCGTGGCGACCAACACGCTCGATACGGCCAACGCATAAGAAGTTCTTCGCAATACGACAAACAAGGAGAAAATTGCATGAGAAAGAAACTTATCTGTCTGCTGGTAGCGGGGGCTCTGCCGGGTGCCGCTTTTGCGGACTCGACCAGCGCACAGATCAAGGCGCTTCAGCAACAACTGAACGCGCTGCAAAAAGAAGTGAAGGAATTGCGTGCGCAAGTGGCCACTGCGCCTGCAGCGAAGCCTGCTGTGGGCACAGCCACTACGCCCGCATTGGCCGCGGCTCCGGTCGATATCACTTCACCCGATTATGGCCGGGCGCCCGCGAATATCAGCAACGACGACCTGACCACGATCAAGCAGCAGATCGCGAATCAGCAGTTGAAGGTCGATTCGCTGGAAGATGCGGCGCAGACGGGACCGATCGCAGGTCTTTCGGTGACGGGCTATATCGACCCGACGTATATCTATAACCGCGCGCAGAGTTCGTCGTCGTTCCTGTTTGCCAATCACGAGAGCGCGTACAACTACTACAACAGCACGTTCGGCGATCTGTATCTCGACATCAAGAAGACATTCGGTGTCGGGCCGATGGCGCCTTCGGCGGAAATCACGTTGATGCCGAACCGAGGCAACGGCATCACGCTGCTGCAGAACTCGCATGGCGACATTGGCAACAACATCCTGAACACGGCCGTTGTCAACGTGCCGCTGACGGGGTCGACGACGTTCGTCGCTGGTTTGATTCCGAGCTTTGGCGGTTATGAAGTGCAGCAATCGAACCAGATGCTTACGCTTACGCACAACCTGCTGTATGACTTCTCCGATCCAGGCAGCTATGTCGGCGTCGGCGCGAACTATACGGCGGGCAACTGGGCGTGGAAGTTCTTTGTTGGCAATGAACAGTACCGCACGTATGGTGCCGTCACGCAGACGGGCACGAATGCGTTGGGCGATCCGATCACGACGAGCAACAAGATTCCGACCTTTACTGCGCGTGCTGACTATACGTGGTCCAGTGCGTTGGATATCGGTGGATCGTTCAATATTGGACGTCAGACGCTGCCGAGTGCCGTCGATCCGGTGACGGGCAATGTCAGTTATGGCGTGGGCGGTCAGGCGCCTAGCTCGGGCGGGACGTTCTTCTTTGGCGAGGTCGACGCGACTTATACGTTGGCGGATGTGCAGTACAACGCCGAACTCGATTATGGTCAGCAGCAGAATGCGGCGTTTAATGGCGGCCAGGCGCAGTGGTATGGTCTGTCACTGCTCGCGCATCGGAAGTTTAATATGCCTGTGGTGGGCCGCATGGGTGCGACTCTGCGGTATGACCTTCTTGTTAATAGCAAAAACGGTGGCGGCGGCGGTGGGATTGCTTTGAATTCCAATGGTATGGATGTGAATAACGGGTTCGGTATCGGTGCTGATTGTCTAGCAAACTCGAAGGCCAATGGTGGCCTTGGGTTTGAGTGCAAGGGGGCTAATCGTCAGGATGTCGCGCTGGATCTGTTGTTCTTCCCGACGCAGCAGATTACCGTCAAGGTGGAGTATCGCCACGATTGGGCGAATCAGAACGTGTTCTTGCGGAATGATGGGTCTTATAGCAAGTCGAATGATTTGCTAGCTACGCAGTTTATTTACTCGTTCTGAGCGTGGTTTTATGTCTGCGACGCTTCTTGATTTGGTTTGCCTGGGGCGTCGTTGGCATTCGCGTTACAGTGTTTGCGCTATCGCTGGCATCCGCGTTTTGTTAGCTTGGTTCAAGCGTCGCCCCTGTGCGGGGCGGCACCTACTTTTCTTTGCCGCCGCAAAGAAAAGTAGGCAAAAGAAAGCGGCTAACACCGCCAGTTCTTGTGTTTGCCTGAGGGCCCCCACAGGGTCTTACGCTTCACGCGGCAGCCTTTCTGTTTGCGTGCGTTGCCAACGCTTCGAATGAACGCCTCACCCGCTTCGAATACCCGTACTCGCGCAAGCGGCAGCGAATGGTCTCCGCTGCCCAGGTGGCAAACTGTGTGTAGGTTGTCGCGTCGTATAGCGTGGCGCTCTTACATCAAGGCGTGCGCTATCGGTTCGAAGTGAGGCGCGTGTCGCGCTACGGCCTACACACAGTTTGCCACCTGGGCGGCCGTGGACTGTCTGGCACGGCGTGATGCAGCGCGGGCGCGTGAAGCGGGTGAGGCGCAGCGCAAGAGCGTTGGCAACGAACGCGGGTCACGTGGTTGCCGTGTGAAGCATAAGAACCTTTGGGGGCCCTCAGGCAGGAACAAGAATTGGCGGTGTTAGCCGCTTTCTTTTGCCTACTTTTCTTTGCGGCGGCAAAGAAAAGTAGGTGCCGCCCCGCACAGGGGCGACGCATGAAGCACGCTAACAATTCGCGGATGCCAGCGCAAACCTCAAAAAACCAAACCGCCCGCGCCACGAAGGCAAAAGGCAAAACGCAGATGCCAGCGCAAAGACCAAAACACCAACCAACAACTTTCCCGCCCATGCCAGAAAACCTCAACTCCCAGCCTCACACAGCATCGTGGTACGCGGCAACCACCAACGACCACACACACCATCCACCGCTGGAAGAAACCATAACCGTCGACGTCTGTGTAATAGGCGCCGGCCTGACCGGCATCTCAACCGCATTGAACCTCGCGGAACGCGGCCACACAGTAGCGGTGCTAGAAGCATCAAAAGTCGGCTGGGCGGCGAGCGGCCGCAATGGTGGCCAACTGATAGGCGGTTTCGCCTGCGAAATAGACACATTCGCGAAGTACATGCCCGAGAGCGACGTCCAGCGCATGTGGAAAATGGGCTTAGAAACGCTAGACATAGTAAAAGACCGCGTAGCGAAGCACCAAATCGACTGCGATCTAACGATGGGCTACCTCACAGCCGCCAACAAGCCAAAACATGTAGACGCACTACGCACCTGGCGCGATGACGCAAAAAAACGCTTCAACCACGACCGATATCGGTATATCGAACGCGCGCACATGGACCAGTACGTGCAATCATCCCGCTATCTCGGCGGCCTTTTCGACCCGGACAGCGGCCACCTGCATCCCCTCAACTACACGTTAGGCCTCGCCCGAGCAGCCGTCGAAAGCGGCGTTCGCATCTACGAAAACAGTTGCGTCACAACACTACGCAAAGAAAACAGCACCCATCTGATCGAAACAGCTATAGGAACAGTGCGCGCCAGCTACGTAGTACTAGCCTGCAACACATGGCTCGGAGCGCTAGCGCCACAGGTATCCCGAAAGATCATGCCCGTCGGCACCTACGTCATCGCCACGGAACCGCTCGCCCCGGCCCGCGCCGCCGCACTGATGCCCGCGCGCGCCGCCGTGTGCGATAGCCGCTTCGTGCTCGACTATTTCCGCCCTGCTCCCGACAACCGTCTGCTCTGGGGCGGCAAGGTCAGCTATTCGACTTTCGCGCCACGCAATCTGGCCGAATCCATGCGCCGCGACATGCTAAAAACCTTCCCGCAACTCGCCGATGTCAAAGTGGACTACGCATGGGGTGGCTTCGTCGACATCACGATGAACCGCGCACCGCATTTCGGCCGCCTTGCGCCAACCGTCTACTTCGCGCAAGGCTTCTCGGGACACGGCGTCAATACGACCGGCCTCGCGGGCAAGCTGATCGCGGAAGCCATCCATGGCCAGGCGTCGCGATTCGATCTGTTCGGTAAAATCCGCCATCGCGACTTTCCGGGCGGCACGCTGCTCCGCACACCCGCGCTCGTGCTTGCAATGACCTGGTATCGAATGAAGGACTGGCTCTGATGACGGAAACACTCGACCGCCGCGCGGACGCGCTGATCCGCAACTCGTACTACGAAGCCACCGTGTCGCGCCCGCTCGCGGACGATCCAATGCTGGAAGGCTCGCTCGACGCCGACGTCTGCGTCATCGGCGCGGGCTTCTCCGGATTGTCGGTGGCGCTCGAATGCCGCGCGCGCGGGCTTTCCGTCGTCGTTCTCGATGCGCATCGCCCCGGCTGGGGTGCATCGGGACGCAACGGTGGTCAGATGCTCGCCGGCTTTGCGAAAGACGAGATCATCGAAAAACAACTGGGCCTCGAAGGCGCGCGCGCTGCGTGGGCCTTGTCCGTCGATGCCGTCAAGCTGGTACACGAGAGGATCGAGCGCTATGGAATCGAATGCGATTTCACGCCGGGCTTCATGACGGTCGCGACCAAAGCGAAACGCGTCCCCGATCTGCGTGCATGGATGGATGCGGCGACGAACCGCTGGGGTTACCCGCATCTTTCCTGGGTCGATGCTGGCGACATGCGCAAACGCATCGCGTCGGAACGCTATCTGGCAGGCGTCTACGATGCGTTGTCCGGCCATCTGCATCCGCTCAAGTATTGCCTCGGTCTCGCCGATGCGGCGCGCCGCGAAGGCGCGCAACTCTTCGCGCATTCGCCCGTGCTCGAAGTCGTGCGCGGCGCGCGGCCCGTGGTGCGTACCGCGACGGGCGAAGTGCGCTGCCGCTTCGTCGCCGCGTGCGGCAACGCGACGCTCGGCAATGTGTTGCCCGCCGCCGTTGCAGCGCGCATCGCGCCCATCGCGTCGTACATTGTCGCGACGGAATCGCTCGGCAAGGAGCGAGCCGATGCACTGATCAAGAACCGGACCGCGATCTGCGACAACAACTTTTTCCTCGACTACTTTCGCGTGTCGGCGGATCACCGCGTGCTGTTCGGCGGACGCGCGAGTTCGACGGGCGCATCCCCTGCACAACTTACCGGCGATATCCGCAAACGCATGCTCGCCGTCTTTCCGCAACTCGGAGATACGAAGATCGAATTTGCGTGGGGCGGCTTCGTCGATATCACCCGCAATCGCGCGCCCGATTTCGGCGCGATCGATCCGAACTACTTCTATGTGCAAGGCTTTTCGGGTCATGGCGTGGCGCTGACGGGCATTGCGGGACGCGTCATTGCAAAGGCGATCTCAGGCGACACGGCCGCGCTCGATCTGTTCTCGCGCATCAGGCACGCGCGCTTTCCGGGCGGCCCGGCGCTGCGCGGGCCGGCGCTGGAACTGGGGATGCTCTATCACCGGATTCGCGAGCTGTTCTGAATCGCATTGCAACACGGCTTGCACATGACAGACCGGGTTAAGTAAAGGCAGAATGTCCACCTCACCCTCGATGCGCCACACCCGCATTGAAGGCTTACCGTAACCCACAACCCGTTACGACGAGGCGTCGATGACTGCCGTACTCACTTCTGAAATTGCATCGAAATTCGCGGGCCTCGCGCTGGCTCACCTCACGCGCGAGTATCCGAACAAGCTCACGCATTCGCTCGCCGGGCCGCAGGACGTGCAAGGCCCGCGCGAGCTGCACCCCATCTTCTATGGCAGCTATGACTGGCACTCGTGCGTGCATGGCTACTGGTTGCTGTTGCATCTGATCGAACGCTTTCCGGAGTTGCCAGAAGCGCCGCGCATCGTTGCCGTCGTCGACGAGCACTTCACCGCGCAGAACGTCGCAGGTGAACGCGCGTATCTCGACCTGCCGCACAACCGCGGCTTCGAGCGCCCGTATGGTTGGGCGTGGCTGCTCGCGCTGTCGGGTCAGGTCGCATCGTTGAAGCTGCCGCAAGCCGATCGCTGGGCGCAGACCATCGAGCCGCTGACGGCGGCTTTCGTCGAGCGCTTCGAAGCGTTTCTGCCGAAGGCGACGTATCCGCTGCGGGTCGGTACGCATTTCAACACCGCGTTCGCGCTGGCGCTGACGCTCGACTTCGCGCATCGCACGCAGCGCGATTCGCTTGCGCGCCTCGTCGTCGACACGGCGAAGCGCTGGTATCTGAACGACGCCGGATGCCAGGCGTGGGAGCCGTCGGGCGACGAGTTCCTGTCGCCCTCGCTGATGGAAGCGGAGTTGATGCGCCGCGTGCTGCCGCCTGCTGAATTCGCCGGATGGTTCGAGCGCTTCCTGCCCGATCTCGCGCAGCGTCAACCCGCGACGCTGTTCGTCCCCGCCACCGTCACGGATCGCAGCGACGGCAAGATCGCGCATCTCGACGGGCTGAACCTGAGCCGCGCGTGGTGCCAGCGGTCGCTGGCGCGCGCGCTGTCGAATGACGATCCGCGCCGCGCCGTGCTGTTCGAAGCCGCCGACGTTCATCTGGAAACCGCGTTGCAACATGTAGCGGGCGACTATATGGGCGAGCACTGGCTCGCTACGTTCGCTACGCTCGCGCTCGAAGCATAGAGAAAGTAGCGATCGCAACCAGTTCGCCGCGCAATTGAAAATGGCCAGTGTCTGCGAAGACACTGGCCATTCTGTTTTTCAGGTAGCAAACGACGCGCGTTGCCGATCAGTGCGAAATTTCTTCGAGCGCAACGCCGCGCGTGCGCGGCCCCATCACGCCGATCACCAGCATCACGATCGCCATCGCACCCGCGATGAACACGAACACGCCCGTCGACCCGAAGTAATTGAGTACCGACGCAATAAAGAACGCCGTGAAAATCGCCGAGAAACGGCTCCATGAATAGACGAAGCCCACTGCACGCGCGCGGATGCTGGTCGGAAACAGCTCTGCCTGATAGGCGTGATAGCTGTACGACATGATATTGCTGCCCAGCGTCAGCCCGACGCCGAGACAGATCAGCAGCGCGGCCGCCGTCGTCTGACTGAACCACAGCCCGCAGACGATGATGAGCGCCGCCATCGCAACGATCACGCTCTTGCGCTCGTACTTGTCCGCGATGAAAAGCCCGATGATCGGTCCGACAGGCGCCGCGAGCGCGATCACGCTCGAATAGGCAAGGCTCGTCGTCACGGTAATGCCCTGCTTGATCAGCAGCGTCGGCACCCAGTTCGCGAAGCCATAGAAGCCGACTGTCTGGAAGATATTGAAGATGCTCAGCATCAGTGTGCGGCTACGATAAGGCGGCACCCACATGTCGCTGAAACGTCCGCTCGGTGGCACGGGAACGGGCGGCGCAGCCGGCGGCAACGGCTTGCCGTACTCGGCCTCGACCTTCGCTTCGAGCGCGCGCATCACGCGGTCCGCTTCATCGACGCGCCCTTGCTGCGCGAGCCAGCGCGGGCTTTCGGGCAGATTGCGCCGGATCCACCAGACGAACAGCGCGCCGTGCGCGCCGATCAGCACGACCCAGCGCCAACCATCGAGCCCAAGCGGCGCGCGCGGCACCAGCAGCCACGCAAGAAACGCGACGACAGGCACGGCCATGAAGCCCACCGCCTGCTCGCACGCGAACGCACGGCCGCGAATATGCTTCGGGACCAGCTCCGAGATGTATGTGCCGATCGTCACCAGCTCGACGCCGATTCCAAGGCCTGCCTGTGAGACTACAATTACGGCAGTTAAAAAAACAATGCCGACGAGAATTGGTGCGGCGCAACAAAAGCGCAGCGCTCCGCGCGACAACGGGTAGCCGAGGCGAGGCTAACGCGAGTTCCGATCGAAATCCGCTTTTTTAACCCCCAAGGTATGGACCACCCGCATGCAGATCAGGAAGGGTCAGTTGCCCTCCTTGCCTTTGCGGACGATCGTCTCCATCCCCCGGTCAAGCACCTTTTTTCGCGCCTCACGTGCCTTTCGCATCTGAGCTTCGACCGCCTTCTCGACTGAATCTTCCTCGCGGTCTTCCTGTGATGGATGCGAGTCGTCAAAATGATCACTTTTTTCGGGACTGTCAGTACGCTTCGCTACGCGTCCAGAATGAACCCTGCTCTCTGTGTTAACCTCGGTTCGCTCAAGATCTCGCTCAAATGCTCGATCACTGCTCTGTTCTTCTGTCGATACCCTTGAGAATACAGTACGACGGGCGTCTATAAACGCATCGACAATGTGCTGCGGCAACGGCGTGATAAAGGTCTTTTCCCTCTCATGTCGAATGCGCGTCTTCCTGTCCTGTATCTGAGTTCCCCGCTCCACATCCTCCACGAGAAGCCCGTCCCAGCGCTTCGCATCCGTGGAAGAGCAATCCAGCACCAAAATGTCATTAGGGCCTCGCTTCCAGAACAAGATCGTCGGATCGTCAGGATCCTGCAGCGGAGTAATACGCGGAAGCTTTTTTTCATTCCCAAGACATTTCGCGATCTCCATTTCATAAGCTTCTTGGTAGGCTTTGCTCGTAAAATTTGCATCGAGGTGGCGGACTCCGGCCTTGTGCATCCTTCGAGGCTTGAGACGTGGTAGAAGCGCTGTATAAACGTCCACCTCCGAAAATTCTCTATTCTCTCCTCCGCGGCGTCCCAACATTGCGTCATTGAAAAGTTCCTCTCTTGTCGGCTGCACCGACCTTCTGCGAGTGTCCGGAAGATGCCCTTTCAAGACCAGCCCCTGGTTATATTCTTTCGCGGCCTCGTATGCGTAACGAAGAAGTTCACTGCGAGTTATTCGTGCCACCAGCTTTGAGTACCTCCGACGATCCTGCGCACGCTCTGTGCGCTCTCGCGTAAACGCCCCTGGCAAATTCCTCAGACGCCTCGTCAGGATGTTCATCAGCCCCTCGACTGGCCCTTTAGCGCGACCACAGGCGATGGGTGCGACCATGATTCCAATATCGGCTCCATCTGCTGACACGAGCGGTTTGCGGAATTTGTCAGAGTTTCCGGCGCCGCGGTCGATCAGAATGTCGTTCGGCCTGACCCTGAAATTGAACCAGTCTCTAGGTAAGCCCAGCCTACTCATCAGCCCAGATTGTGGGGTACATGCCCGGAACAAGACCGCCCTATACGCATTGGCGCTTTCGCGGCCAGTGGTTATATGAATGGAGAGAATAGTTCCTAAAGCAGCATCCGCTACTATCAATAGTGTGGGACGCCCGATCGGGCGACGCGTAATGGTAGATACGATCTCAAACTTCGCAAGCGTGCCATCAATAATCAGTATGTCGCCCGGTCCCAATGCAAGATCCGCGGTCACTCCGCGACCCGCTGCATATCGGTCCCGCCACTCCCTAGCGCCGACAAGACGTCTCAATTTCTCGGGATTCTTTTTGTATCGTCGCGCGCATGCGGCGAATTCGGCCGCCGTCACCATCTTGGACGTCTTCACCGGAAACCGCGTTCTTGTTCCCTCCGAGATGGCGCCGTTATCTTGATGCCAGAATAGCCGATGCATTACTACGCGAGCGTCTTCGTAGGTGAAGCCAAGCAGAATAACGAGATGCCATACCGCCCACTGAATATGCCTCAAGGCCCATCTGTTGACAGGATAACCTTTTAAAGGACTAGCGGAGTTGCCTTCCTCATATACATTCTTCGCCCCTCGCTTATGAGCTGTTGCTCCACGTTCGCGTTCGCCATCAGGTACATAGGGGCGCAAGGCGACTAGATTGCAGCCGAAATTCTCATAAATCGTAAATAACTTCAAAAGCCTTTGTACACTGACACCCGTTTTCCTCGCCTGTTTTTCGAGAAGTCGGGCGCGATCATGGATATTGCCATAAAAAATCCTTCTTCCCGCTTCCGTGATCAACGGCCCCAAGAGTCGCTGCCGGTATGCCTGAACTTCGCGCGCATATATCTCTTCCTTAATGTCCTCCCTGCTTTCGCTCATTCGAAACGGCCGAATACATTCGTCCTGCTCGATTAGCTGTTGAGATTTGAGCCGCACCTGGATGTCGGCAATCGTATATTTTTTAGCCAGTCGGCTATTCGCCGGCACATTTGAATATACCCGACGAATAAAAACAATACCATTCTTCCGATCAATCCAGACCACCCGGAAATGATGATTGCCACGAATCCCGTTTAACCTGCCGAAGATTAGTTGACCTTCCCAGAGAATGATATCCATGGTGGTACCGCATCGCTGGGTTTAACCAAATGGATCGGATTCCGTGTTCCCACGGGAAACGACAAATCGACAAACAGAAAACCAAAATTTATCGCCGCCGATAAATACTGGTAACACTCATCGGCAGAGATGCTCAACTTTTTACTAACCTTGATAAGATATTCATCCAACATATCCCCTGTGTATGTTCGATAGAAGATTTCACCTAGTGCGGCAGCGGCTGAGATACCCTCGTTGACGTTGTGTCCTTTTCCCCAAAGATAGATTTTCCTGGCCGACTTCCCACATTCGTCCAGCGTCCCATTTCTCGAAAACACTCGATATTCGTATCCAGCAAGTTTCGATTCATTGCGCTCAGTTGCAAGACGTTTTTTGATGTTCCTTTTCGACAGGTCCTCTCGAAGCTTATGCGACAGGACCAGATACTTGGGACATTCAAGCGTGACTCCACTTTTCCGACCCACACTACTCCTTGCCGTCACAAGCACGTCAACGCTCATTACATCTCGTTGTCGTATTTCAGGCATCTCATCCTGCAGCCCTGTTACGTATGCATCAATACGGGCTCTTGCGTGCTCGAGTAGCATTGGATATTGACATCGATAGGCGAGCACATACGGCGAAATTTCCAGCAGCAGTGCCATCGATTTTTCACCCATACCAAGGCAATGCACTTCGCACCCGTTCTTGATACTAAAATAAATGTAATCAGTGGTGAATGCCGAGCTCCTACCGGCCTGAACTTTTGTAAAATAATCCGCACCGTATCCCATACCGAGAGGATCAGCCGGCAAACAACATGGAAATTTAAGTTGATATTCCATGGTGATCTCCAATGATATTTATTAACGATATGAGAAGGAAGACCTATGCACTGCACTTTTTTCTCGTTGCCTCATTGGCCGCTGGTCTCGAATTGAATTTCCTGATCGTTGCCTTACGATACGCAACTGCTCTCTTGTAGGCGTCACTATCAATATATTCTTCATATTTTTTCAGCAGCCGTCGGTCAACCTCTATACCTCTAAATGCCTTGTTCATAATCTCCACGCCTGGAGCTATTGCACTCAACTCCACTTCGGCAAAATCCGAAAGGTACTTCTTTGAAATCGTTTTTAGCCTGTCTTCTGCCATCTGTTGGAAGAGTCCAATCAGCAGCTCCCGGACATATCGCCGCAAGCCCGCTGTTAACCTGAGCACTTCAGCAGGAAACCACGGCGGCATTTCCATAGCGAAACATGCAATTCGTCGCTGCCACATGATCCGACACAGATCGTGCATCTCTTTCCCCCTTGCCACGGGAGGAATTGGTATCTGTCCCAGTGCCATAAGCTTTTCGCCAAGTGACGTATGGCTTTCGAGTACCTCCTGAAGAAGAATCGTACCTACACAGATGACTGGGATATCGGCCTCTACGAGCCCAACCAATAACTCCAACATAGCAACTCTCGGCCGACAGTCGACCCGACTCCAAAGCTGCACATCCTCTACAATTAGCATGCCGATCAAATACGAATTCAAAATGCGAGCCAATCTTGCAGCGTAATCAGTCGACCTCACTATGATCTTGTGAATTTCATCGCCACCTAAATAACGATCAAGTCTGTCCGCAATCGCCATGGCGAGCTGCTTCTGCGTTCGCAAACCCGCCGCATTTATTCTTAATGTCACAATTTGTGGCCACAGGCACGGCTTTCCGTCAAACGAGGTATGAATCCTCCCATACTCCCCCACGTAGCTTTCGAAGCGATCAACCGTACTTGTTTTTCCACTTCCAGTTGACCCGATGATGATTCCACCACCTTGCGGGCCAATTCTCCCCACGCTTCGAGGCCCTGTCTCCGGTCCACCCGAAGAATTACCACATATATAACGCATGAACTCAGCGTTAGACGGCATTAGATATTTATAGGAATTACGCAACATCTCCACAAGTCGTCTAATTGCGATAATGTGCGCGTCCGCCGCCACGAAAACCTCACCCACCTCGAATGCGTATTCCCGTCTAACTTCGAGGGGAAGCCTCGAGAAATTCTTGCTCCGCATGGGCGGAGCGCTTGCCAACGCGGCTTGTGCAGCGCTGTCACTTAAAGGCGCAGGCAGGCAGGTAATCAGTTGATTTCGCTTGAATCGTGGATTAGGTTCGTCATCGCGATAAACAGCAATCTTCATCAGTCCGGATCTGATTCGGTCTGCAACCCAAGGAACGCTCGTCACCTCATTTCCACCGATAACGCGTGAGCTTCTCGTGCGCATAAATCCTCCCAAACATTACAATTTAGGTCACCCCCGACTCCCATTTCAGTACAGTTATGCGTGAAAACAGATAATACAACTTGTAATCCTTGCCTCACTTCCTTGATAATCCGAAAACGAAACCGAAAAAACCAACATACTTACGTCGCGATTTTCAATTATTTTTAATAAAACCATAAAATTGCACTATTCGCACACGGAGTTGTTCGATTGAAACGTTCGAACCCGCGTTTTTCTCGAATCTTTATTTGCAGCGTTTATGGCCACTCCTTTTTGATGCTCTACGCAGGGCAATGATGTGCTTTATTGCTGATGGCTCCCTCCCGCGAGGCGGCAGTCCACCTGCCGCCAGATTCCTCGCTACCTCAACAGGGACTCCAAGGCGTTTCACCTTTTGTTCGGGAGTCAACGTGGGATCATGATCATTTAACATTATGAATCTAACAACCTTGCAAAGATAATACTCCGACGAGTCGATATTTTCCCGTATATACCTCAAAGATTGAGGCAATTTGGATATCAGCGGAGCAATATGTTTAAAACAAGGATACCCCCAAATTAGCCTATTTTTTGTTATTTTTATTGGATATTTATTACCAACCCGCATTCCAATCAAAGATTGACGCATATGACGCATCAACCCTTGATCGATTTTTTTTAGATCCCTTACCGACCAATCCCGCATAAATCCCAATATCATTTTAATCCAATATTCGTCGAAATTCTTGACAACCCCATATTCTTGCGGTGCTTTTTTGGAAAGATCTTGACGAGATCGTGCAGCGTCCGTTTCAACTAATTTTTTCAATACACCTCGACATCTTTCTATCTCACCTTCAGATGCTAAAATCTCAAATTCGGTTGCCGAGTGAATCAAGGACTCCACTCCACCAAAGAAGGTCTCAACAAAAATTGAATTTATCACCAAGCTAGAGACAGGATTACCAGCTCCGTAAAGTGCGGCCGACATTGACATGTTGCCTCTAATTGAAATATTCATCCGCTCAATTAAATTTTCTCCGATTCTGTTATTTATAAATTCAGCTAATGAATCCGTCTTTCTACGCGAGGAGGAAAACGCTTCGCGATAAGCGGAGCCAACCTGCCAACGTGTCACATCACCCGGCCCCATTAGATTGAGAAAATCATTGATAATTATTGACAATCGATATAACAAGTTAAACTCGTCGTTCGAGACTACGCCTATGCTGTTGCGCAAGGCGCTACCGCATTGGCAAATCGTGTCGGGATATCGAATTTTCGAAGTTTTATGTGCACTCCAACGACATTCGCCACAGCCACTGCTGAGCAGACATTTGTGCTTGATGCAAACATATACGCCCTGCATGCAGTGGTGACGATGGACGTAAGCGGCACCATTCTTCTTAATATCTTCGACGACACATTCTGGACAAAAACGGAACTCACTTCTACTGTGTTTCGATGGCAGTCTAGTAGATGTCTCTCCTCGTGGCTTCGGGTCTGCTCGCATCGTTGTCAACGCCTCTCTGTATGTTCGTGCATTGACGAATGGACGATAGGCCAGTATCGGGGTGTGCTCAAGCGGAAGGACTTCGCGATCCTCAATCCCAAGCGCAGCCGAAAGTCGATCCAACCCGTCCGGAAAAACGACAGCGGGATATGAATGCGCACCTGTGCACATCCGCCAGGGGTCGAGCAATGAAGAGAATCCGGAAGCCATCGCAGATCGGGTGAACCATGAAGAGATGGTCTCTTCGGAAAGGAGATGCATCAATATGAACATGCGGCCGGACACCATTTACTCCCGCACCTGCTGAAGAGTCAAATCGAACCACCGAAAAATCACATCAGACCTGCTGCGTTCTTCTCGACATGCTTCCATTGGGCGTTCTGTTTAACAGGTCATCGTTTCCTGTCAGTCTAAGGATGAGTTGGCTTGTTTTTGGCAAATCAGCCTCAAGCATGCGGAAATTCTTCTCGACTGGGTGACCGAGCAGCAGTCTTCGGGCGGTGAGAGGTCGCCATTCGAATGCCGGACCAGACCTCAACAGATCTTTCCGGCTCGTTACATAACTTATGAGTACGGCATCTAATTTGGCCATTCGCGAAGGTCGACTCACCGTATAGCCTACGCGCCGACGACTTTGTGGGGCGATCTGCTCATAAGTATCGCGACTATGACGCATCAGATAACCTGCTGCATAGCGACACCGCATGAGGATTTCCGTCCTCGTCGCACCTGGATTTCTCCTCACAAAGGAACTGACTCTTGCAGCGGCCCTGCTTAGTTTTTCCTCAGAATACCCTTGTCCCCGCGGTAGTCTCCGTGGCGGCGTCTGCTCCTCGCCTGTAGAAGTGAAATTTGTTACCGCGTCTGAGAAGTGATTGAAGCTTTTGAAGAGAAAATCTACTAAAAATGCGGCGCGGAGAACGTCTTTCTGTTGCCCCCCTTCGGAAAGGCACTCAACAAACGATGGGGCATTGCCTGGCACGACTAGCCCCAGGTTCTTGAGCAAGGTTGTTCCGTATCTGAGCGTGAACTGTTCATTCAAAGACACCCTGTCGAGTAACGCTCCCTTTTTGAAACCCAGATCTCGAGCCCTCTGTCGAAAGAGTGCGCCAAGATCACATTCGTCCGCAAAGAATCGACCCGTACTTTGAGCCTCCGACATGATCGTCGCAATTCTTATATGGGTGTCCAGATCTGTGCTGCCATTTTCCAATAAGGGGGTTGCTAGATTCCCACAACTACATTCGGTCGACGGCATTCGTAGTCGACTATTGAACGGCTGACTTTCCTTGCAGCGACCACACCCTATCGTTAGCGAAACGCAATGAATTGGGCAGGCGGCGATGCCCGGATATAACCACTCAATTCTCCAATATGGGAACCCGACGGCTGCTTCGTCGACTCTGGCACACGTCTGGCAATAAGGATAAGTCGACCGGGTTCGATACGGACCTTTCCCCAAGGCCTGATACCACAGGGCTCGGTCACAGCGCTCGCCTTCCTTAATTCGCGTAATCAGGGACTCCCGCTGCGCGTGCATCATTACGAGGTGCATCGGAACCGGTATCGTCGTATGGCCATCGAGAATTTCCTCCGTCGCACCAAGCACGCCACATGTTTCGCGTGCAAACCTCGCGAGGTTTCCCGGTAAAGATCCGAACCGTAAGCGGTTTGTCCCCAAGGTTTCCTGAACCTTTGACGCGAAGGACGGACATTGCTCTATCAGCGTGCTACGCGCGTTGTAGCCAATCGCGGACTCGGAATTCATGATGGGCAGAATCAACATAGCGGTATGTTTCGGCAAGGCGTTGCGGAAGTCCTGCTTTCATCGTTGGTTCGCGCTTGCGCTGCATGCGTCGCAGTCGAAATCGCATTGTCGCCGTGAACGGGATCTGCCAGCGCACTACGGTCACATCCATTGTCGGTTGTACGGTTCATTTCCCACTCCAACGCTGAGCAGCTCTTGTGACGATGATGCCCTTTCGTTTTCAGCACGAAGCGGATTTCTTCTGACACAACATGCAGGAGCAAAGAGTCAAATAGAATGAAGGCCATTGGAAACCCCAAGCGCAACGTCGTTGTCAAGCTGGATGTCCCGTTTCGCACATTCCTCAGCAAAGACCTGTGCGGGAGATTGCCAGTTAAGGGTCTTGCGCGGCGAGAGGTTTAGCTGGATCGCGATTGCGTCGAGTTCGTGCTGCGAGAACACAGATAGATCCGTTCCCTTGATCTGGTAGCGGCGCAGCAGCCCATGGCTGCTCTCCCAGATGCCGCGCTGCGAAGAGTTATGCGGATTGCAGAAGTGGTTACGGGTTTCCGTGGTCTCGGCGACCATCTTATGGGAGGTCATTCTCCTGCCTTGGTCATACGTCATGGTCTGGCGCAAATCCTCCGGCAGGGGTGCAAACGCCGCACTGAGGGCATCGAACTCGGCTTGGGCTGTGCTGACATCGATCTTTATCAGCAACAGGAAGAGGGTACTGCGATCAATCAGCGTGAGCACCGCCGAGCGCTTACCGGCACCCATGATCAGATCCCCTACCCACTGCCCCGGAATCAGCCGCTTGTTGGCCTCGGGTTGGCGCACGCGATCTGCCACGCGATCTGGATTTGTCTCGCCGCTCATGATTGGCTCCCGTCGAACGGATCTATCATCTCCCGATCTAAGGATACGAGCGCAGACTGCGATTTCAAGGTCGAGAACTGACAGCGATCGCCGGTCGCTTCGCCACCGAGCGCAATTTCATCAACTGACCGCTCGGCACTACCACCTAGGTCTTTCGTCGGGAATGAAATAGTGAACAATATTAGTTGCGTACACATCGACTTCATAGTGCTTCACTAACACTACAAAACGGTCCTCTTCTGCAACATGGATGAAATTAGCGCTATGTGTAACGATATTTTGGCGGCTTCATCTCCTGATACAACGCTTGGGAGATCTGAAATTAGCTGAAAACCTTGATGGATGCAGGAGCGAGACGATCTTCGTTCTATAGTGTAAATTGGCTTTTCACTTGACGATCTTCACATTTCTGGTAACAGTAAGCTCTGGTACCTGCAATCGTACAGCTTCACTTTTCGGCCGTTTTCGATCCAATCCGCCCGGCGATCTCTCTCCAATTCCGTGACAAAACTCACCCGACAGATGGCGTAATCGGGTGGTGGATCGATCGCATAGCGTACGGAATAGTTATCGAGAAAAAACAGGGATGGAAGGCACTAAAACGTCGACGCATGTTTCAACATTTTTTGTAACAATCGACCCGATTTTAAATATAAATTTATTTACCTTTGGTCGCGTTTGGATGCAACCGATGCGTTCGCACCGCTCGGTCGTTGGAGCCGTGCTGGTCCCAAGTTTTTAATGGTTAAGCACAACAGGTACCTCGCAGTTGCCGCCCATGGCGAAGCGGAGAACGTTCTGACAGTAACTAGGGAGATGGTGAAAAAACAGCCTTCGCGACCGTAGTGGCTATTTGCCAGCGCCGGAGGCGCCAGCCATCTGCTTTGCCGGCTGTACTTCGTCGCTGTGGAGATAGATCGAAGTCATCGAGATGAACGCAGGGCGAAGATTGTCGCGCACTGCTGCCAGTTCGGCGCCTTCTGAGAATTCAAACGTCGTGTGGGTGTGACGTATCCAATGCGTGCTCGCGCTGCGAAGCTTGAGCGCAAGTGATGGAGGTTCATCCGCAACGAAATCTGCCGCCTGCAGGAAGAGCCGACGCAACACGGCCCACAGACGCAACACTGCAGATTGCCCCATCTGCTTCTCCCTTCTGGTCGCCGACCAGCGGCGGTTATCTGAATGGCCGCAAACAAATGCTGCAACTTCGTGTAGTCAATAGTTTGATGACGATGCCGTTCGGCCCACCCTTGGCGTTCGTTGTCGAACACCACGTCGCAGACAAGTGGCGCGTGCCCGACTTGACAAGAGTGCCCCCGAAAATACGTATAGCGCGCAATCACGCTTTCGGCCTACTCGCAACAGATGGGCCGCGTCGACATAGTCAACCGGCTTCCCTTGGACTACGATTTCCTCACAAGGCGGAGAACGATTCTCTCGGAGGAGCAGAAGATGACAACCGCACGCGAGCGGACCAATGCTGTCGTAGGAACACGGGAGTTCTTGCGGACGCTCGCCTCATCCGGCAACGCAACTCCTGCGGGCGACGTCCAGCGAACCGCGGAACATCTGCTCCGGCACTACCCGCTCGACGGCGACCTTGCGGTTTCGGCTGCGGCGCTCCCCGACCTCTGGGAGGACCCAAACCGACGCACCCGCCGCGGCAGTATGTCGCGCAATTCCGGTGCCGCCAGAAACAGAGGGCCGCAATGACAGACTCGCACGTGCCAGAAGGGTTCCCCCGGGATAACGCACCGCCCGTCGTCTCCGGTGCCCAACCGAAGGTTTGCGCGCGGTTATCGAATGGCGCCTACGTCGTCGGCCAGTCCGATGACGAGCGGCTCGAACGCTGGCTTATTTGTGAGGATCTGGCGCGCCAGCTTGTCGCCGTTGCCGAGAAAGACGCTTTGGCACACCCAGATCAAACGTCATCGCAGACGCTCGGGCGTGTCCGTGCATCGGTCGCGCACAAAGAATGGGTATCGCCCGACGAACTCGCATGGCTCATTGGACGTTTGCAACAACTCCTTGGCTGGTAACAGAGAGGATTGACAGCTCGGCTGTATTCGGCGACCCATCCGACTCAGGAAATCTTCCCGACCATGACGTCTACATCGCGGCTGGCGAATGGCAGGCCACCTTCTCTGGCGAGAAGCCTTCGGGCGCTCGGGGAAATAGTCAAAACGCAACGCGTCAGTTGTGAGCTCAATCTTTTGGACACCGCCGACTATATGAATGTTTCAGTGTCCGACTTGAGTCACCTCGAAGACGGGCAGCCCATCGAGACAGGCGAGCTCATCAAGATATTGAACGAACTGGGTATGGTCATGCTCGTCATGAAGAAGGCCGACGCAATTGATGCGCTGCACGCTATAGGCGAAGATATCGACTGGCCACAAGGCACTGCCGAGCCGCCTCGACCTCGCAAGCAGGCCACTTCGGTTCCTACGAGCCCGGAGAATACGACTCCGACATTGTTCGTAGACTTCGACGGGACGCTTCATGTCGGCGCCTCGTACATCGACGAGAACGAGCAGGTCACGCTTGACACGGGCGCCCCGCTGCTTGAATTCGCGCCGCTGCTCGCCAAGCTTCTCGAACCGTATCCGTCGGTAGAAATCGTGCTAACGACTTCGTGGACACGAAACTTGCCACTTGAGAAGGTAATCTCCTTCCTTCCACCTGAGCTGGCTCGCCGCGTAGTGGCAACGACGCGCAATACTACTGCTCGTCTGGGTTATATGAAAGACGGCACAGACCGCACATACATTATTTGCACGTTCGCGAGCAACAGGCGGCTGACCAGATGGCTGGCCCTAGACGACCGCGCGTACGGTATTGAGAAATTCGAGCGAGTGCCCGGTGAGTTGCAGAACCACTTCGTGTGCCTTGACCCTTCGCGCGGCATCAGCGATCAACGCGCGTTGGACCAAATCCAAGAGTGGCTGGTGAGCATCCACACCACACCGGCCGTGTGACACGAGCACGCCATGCTGAAAGGTCGACCCTACGGGCGTCTCCGAGGAACAAAAGTCGAGAAATGGTACCACCCGTCCGGCGAGGTCCTCGTTCTCTTCATCACAGAAGTAATAGGCAAAATTTTTCCTCTTGAACCCGTTATCCCCTGTATCAGGCAAAGAATTGCTGGTTGTTGCGTGCACGTCTCACACCATCGCGGATTGTGCAAATGAAAACTCCGAATAGCCCCTGGCGGGCACGGACACCCGCTGAGTTGGAAGCCGAAGTCGGGCGCCACTTGAAGACGCATCGCGTGCACAAGAACCTGGACCAAGCTACTGTGGCGGCACGTGCCGGCATCAGTGTGCGCTCGCTGAGGAATCTCGAAAATGGCAATGGATCGTCGTTGCGCACGCTCATTCTCGTGCTTCGTGCCCTTGGCCGTGAGACATGGCTGGACACGATTGCCCCGGTTCCAACCATCAACCCTATCATGCTAACGCGCATGGCTGCGCCTCGTCAGCGGGCAAGTAAGCCGCGGTCGAGTAAATCGGAATAAGCGCACACGATTAGCACCATCATGCGCTTGACAGCAGCCCCTTCGAACATGCTGGTGTGTCCAAAGGGTGCCCGACGAAGATCGGATGAGACAGCGCATTCAAGATTGCGCTCAGGTGGCTCGTTTCGTCGTAGCGCCTGACCTGCTCCTCCGCGTACAGGTCACGCCATCTGGCGGCCCCCGACGGCGGCCAGTTGGTATCAGGCTGCGGGAGAAATTCGGCTATGGCGTCAGGACACATACTGCCGCTCCGCTCCAGTTCATCGGCTAGCGCGACGACTCGGGACCAGATTTCCGGCCGACGCATAGCCTCGCATGTCACATCACACGCATGCTCGAATTCTCTGCGATACGGTAAAAGCTGAGCCAGCCCCGTAGCCTTTTCGACATCGCTTCCAGGATCCACCCATCCTTCTGCCTCCCATACATTGAACTCGATTCTCTCGTAGTGCGCCTCAGCGATCGGTCCTGCCAGAACGCCACAAACACGCCTACGCACAAATCGCTACATCAGCGAGGAACCGCTTGCCACGCGCGGCGCTGAGGGACTGCGCCATCGTGCGATGAACCTGGTTGAACTCGCTCCTGTTCGCCCGATAGGTTGAGCCGTCCCACTCCAGGTACATCGCGAGCCAAGGAGTGTCACACGGCTCGCATACCCCTGCCGCGCCCTCTATTTCCACGCCTTTCCGTCCATGGTAGGTCCATGAATCGCTGCCTTCCGGCGCGACCGCAAGACCGTAGATGGAGGATCCTCCCAAGGCATGAATAACCGCATGGCCGGCTTCGTGGAAACAGGCTGCGCGGCGAAGTTTAGGTGTTAGCATTTCTGAAAATAGGCGATTGAGCTACCGATTAGCCCACAGAGGTTTCGCAGGCGGCTTTGACGCTTCGTGCGGCGCCACTCAAGAGCACCGAAGCCAGACCGCCCCGTCGTTTGCTGCAAACTCGAACATTTCCTTCCAGTGCTTGTAGTAAGCGTAGAACGATTCCTCAAGAATGCCCCTCGCGCGCGCAAGCGGTTCCCAGTATGAGAAGTCAGCGGCGAGCTTCGCCGAGACGACCGGCCCGAAGAAATCGCCACCCCGAAAAATCTCCCGGAACTGCCCAGTCTGATCGGAGCCTGGCGGTCGCTCTTTAAAGTTGGCGAAGTCCGCTAGCTTTTCGAGCTGGTCATAAAATTCGAATCTGCGTCCGAACGTGAACCAGCTATCTTGCGCGTATTCGTATATAGCGCCAGATTCGAGCCCCTCTGCCAGATACGGCAAATCGTGCCTCGTCGGTACAGTAATTACACCTTCGTCGCGGTACCCCTCAGGAAAACCGTTGGCAACTGCGCTCTCCAGCTTTTTCAGCCCTTTACCCGCGACAAACCAAACCTGACCCATAAAAACACCTAGATTAAGAAACTTGTTTTCGAGAAAAGCTAAATCGGAATCTCAAGACCCCACTGGTTAGCAGTGGCATTCCGGAATACATCTCACCGCACGCCAAGATGACTAGGTGAATTTGTATCACCGACGCCGCCACAAAAACAAGTAGTCGAATCAAGAATTTTTCAATTCAAATCCGGGTTCTTAAAATCGAGCATGATTTTAACGGAGATTTTCATCCACCCGAAAATGTGCTGCGTCTCTCGTTCGTTCCCTTTTTATTGCGTAGGCATCGTATGGCCAGAGAGATGCGCCGGAGGAGGCCTCTCCGGCCGAACGAGATCACCTGCCGGCAAGCGCCAGCGACGCGCTTTCGGCGAGCGCTCCTGCCTCACCGTCCGTTGCTCCGACTGAACGCCGCAACCGCCTCCCTTCCGGTAACGCTCATCGTGCTTTCGGGGAAAGACATCATGTTTAAAAACTCACCTTAAATACTTGTCGATTTACTAAAGATCTTGTCGATTTCAAAAAAACAGCTTCCGGATAGTTGATAGCCCTCAAATTTACGTGTTATTGTTAATCCAACCTGCGCACACGAGACAAGGCCGCTCCGATCGGATTTATTGAATTGGGCGACAAAGCTCGACCAAATAATCATTGATTTACAAGCAAGATATTTATGAAACACCACTTTGCAACTATCCAGATAGACGGCTACGACCTGAAGAGCACAGAAGACAGCTATCGGCGATGGCGATTCAAGCGAGAAGACCGGGTTGTGCGGACCGCACCCTCGCCAAAATGCCTGTATGTCACCTCTGCCGTCACTTTGCGAAAGCGCCTTAACGAAGCCGGCTATGACCGTACGTCATTGGAACTTGAGTTTCTGCGATACATGTCGAACGTGTTCACCTCTCAGGACGCGCCGCTGTACTTTTTCGACTACGAGTTCTACTACGGAAAGTACAGCCCGCTACAACGCGCTGAAGCCTACAGGCAAGCGGGACTTAACGATTGGTTGCTCGCCCTAAAGGAAAGTGTGGCCAATGGTTGGGGTCCTCGCAGTAAACCATCCAAGATGGTCGACTCGCCATGCAAGTATGTGGATGTCAATATTCTGATCGACATGCTCGCATCGAACGATGTGGAACTCGACGATCCGATAAAGCCGGAACATGCGCTGGTACCGTTTCCCTGCGTCAGTCTGGACTGTATGGCAGTTGCGATGCTCGAAGTTGTGCAGGACGACGCGGAGTGCGTTCTCGATGTGACTGAACTGGTCGAGAACAACCGAGTATATTCATTCGACGATCTCCTCCCGGCACTCGAAACGAACTACGTGACGACCCGCGAAAAGCTGCGTGACATCTGAGCGGCCTTGTGGCTCGGTTCGCCAGCGTTTTCGACTAACAACGACTGCGACACATCGCGAGCGTAAAGATCGTCATGCGATTCGCGCCCCCAATCGCCGCAGCCCTGAATTACCCAGTGCCTATCAAGAGAATATGACATATCGCGCTTACTACATGTTCGACGGCTATCCGGTTGCGTGGCAAGAAGATAACTACAGCCGTTGGCTCTTCACCCGGGAAGACCGGGTCATCCGGAAAAGGACCAAGGGAGAACGCAACGTTCTCATCCACGATCTGCCGGAGAATCATGCGGAATGGGATGAGCCGGAAACGGACTACCTGTATGTCGTAACCGCCGAGGAGCTCCGACGACGCCTTAGTCTTATCCCCTGCCTCGACCCAGTGAACTCGATCACATACCTCGACGAAGACACGAAGTATGGCCAAGATATGACATCGCTCCGAAGCGAATTTGACCGATATAGACGCGCGATGATCGCGGACAAGGCACCTACGTTCTACGCGAGCTCGTCGGACTATTACGGGGAAGAAGCGAAAGCCGCGCGGCAGCATGTTCCAGAACGAGCAGACGCGCTTCGAGGAACAACTCTCGACGATTGGTTACTGGCCCTCAAGGAAATCGTTGAGCGCGGAGCAACACGCGCGAAGGGATTTACTAGTCCTCCTATGCCAAAAGGTCCTACCTTCGATACAAAGGCGCTGGCCGACATCATCCTGACAGACCAGCATCCGTGCAATTGGAACCTGAGACCTAGGCATGATCTGTGGGGTTTCCCGTGTTCCCTGCTCGAACACCTTGCCGTTGCAATGCTAGAGGTCATCCCAGCGAACGCTGAGTGCGTCCTGGACGTTACGGAGCTCGTGGAGAATGACTGCGTGTACTGCTTCGAGGACCTCGTACTTGCGAACGAGGACGGTAGCATCGCGCTCGCTTGAGCTGATCGAACATCAGGCCCCCCGTCCACTGGGCTAAAGCTGGAGCGCACGAGATGGGGCGATTGATTCGTGGTTCCCGCGATGGGTCTACACTCATCCGGTACCCCGTAACCGGAGAGCCATGATGTCCACTGATGAAGAAATCTTGGATGTACCGACGCCCGGCGCAATCAAACTGGCACACAAGCGCTTAAACGAACTGTTCGAGCGGTTCGGGCCTCGATTGCAGAGCGATGTTCAGCAGGAGCTATTCAGAGGCGTACAGGCAATATTGGACGATGTCTGGAAACTGATGCCCGATGCCGGTGGATTCTTCTCGGTTGGTGATGCGGCGAAGTTGCTGCTTGTCTCCCGGCCACATGTGCTGAAGCTAATTGAACAGGGAAAGCTCGAGTTGCATCACAAAACGGAGACTGATCTTTTCGTCTCAGAGGCGTCGCTCCGCGGCTACCAAGCTAACCAGGAGGCCGCAGTGCAAGCCTACCGAGCTTCGGCTGCCGATGAGGAATGAGCAAACCGCCATGTGCCCCCAGTTTCAAAATTCAGCTTGCACGCCAGACGGCCGCGTGCGCCCGTCTCGACCCGACACGGGAGGGGACTCATAAAATCGACTCTCCTATGTCTCGCCTGGGGCAACGCGTTCACACGGCATGTTCGCCACCGGCGAAATTGCTCCTGCAAAGCGCTCCAGCGCGCTCGGCGTCCCGACTGACGGGACAACCGCATCCGTGTCAACAGTGACTATCGCGACAACCAATCAGAAGGAGACCATGTATGTCGAAGAGCACTGCTCATCGAGGGATCCGCTAGGGGGCTTGGGAGGCGTTAGGTTGCGGTTGCGGCTCGCACGAACACGCCGGCCTCAGTTAGAAATTCAACAGCCTTCTCGACGGGAATACGCAACGTAGCCGCGACGCTTCGAGCATAGGCTGCCGCATTTGCCTGTCGCAGTTGCGCGTCTCGCCACACGCTCATGAGCATCCGCGCGTCGCCGGGGGAGACGTGGACTCCTGTCTTGCGCACAGCAGACCAAAACTGCGATTCATCTGCGAGATCTCGCGCCCAAAAGAGTCCGCGCGTTGCAGTTTCCAAGGCGATGGCTTTGGCCTCCGGGCTGGGCACTTCCGTCTCGGTCCCAAGTTCGTCCCGAAGGATTTCGAACTCCTGCCGCATACGCCGGCGGAGATACCCCGCTCGCTCGAGCGCGGAAAGATAATCCCAGACGGCGACGCGAGCGGATGTCGATTCGGTTGAGGCAATGGCGTAGCGCTGAATCAGCCATTCGGCTACCGCCTCAGCGGTCACCCTCGCATTCGCGTGTCGCGTGCCCTGCCCGCGAATGTACTTCCGGAACACATCGGCCTGCCAGATGCGCGTGGACACCCTGAAGGCAAATGCGCCCCGCACCTCGTGACCAAGACTGGCCGGCCACGAACTGACAGGCTTGCGCAGTTTTGCTTCGAGGAATGCCAGCTTCTGCTCCGTGGTCGCGTCCCGAAACCGGGCGTTGGCGATCTCAATCTTCTTGAGCCGTTCGGCGCGCGCGTCGGCGCGCGCGGCAGCGAGTGCAGCGTCGCGTCGACGTTCTTCCTGCAGCTCTTGTTCGAGCGCAGCGCCGAACGCGGCATCGCGCGGGTCTCGCAAGGCATTCAACCGGGCCCGTGCCTCCGCTTCTCCAGGATAGAACACCCAGCGCTTGCCCTCTGTCGCGTCAAGCACAAGTTGCCGGACCTCCGGCGCCTTGACGTCGCGAGGGACAGCCGACAGGTCGATTTCAAGGGTCGGCGTCTGAAGTCGCTTGAGCGCCTCCAGTTTTGGAGCGTCAGGCTCGTGTGTGACCGTCACTTCGACAAAGATGGCTTTGCCCTGGCAAACGCCCCGAAAATCAGGCCGAATGCCGTCGACCCATACTTCCGCTTCACCCGCCGCGTCCCAGTAGAGCGTCTGTTCGACGCACAGTGTGATGTCTTGGGAGCCAGGGCGTTCATAAAGCTGGCACACCAGCGCGGGCACGCGTAGCGTGTCGCTTTCAACGAGAATCTGCTTGGCAAGCAGATGTAGCGCCGTCTCGAATGCCTTCGTGCAGGCGGTTTCTGCCTTGTGCGCGAAGTGCCAAACCCGCACGCCGCCCTGCTTTCGGGTCACGAGTTGTCGGCACTCGGCGCAGCGAAAGTTGCCCTCGACATGCCGCGGCACATCGTGGATATCGACGATGCGATCTTTCTCGTCAAGGGCAAACGGAATCTTCAATTTGGGCGAGCAAGGAGTATGTGCCGGCGACGTCAATGTTAGCAGTAGGCGGGGACAAGCCCACAGTGACACTCTGCCCGCATTAACGCTCGAACTCCGCCGGAATCTGGCTCGCTCTCACACGCAGCACATTGCCCTCCGGTGTGATCTTCCGGGGGATATCGTCAAACGTGGGCGCTGCCGCGGCCGATCCGCGCCGCTCAGATGGGGCACCGCAACGGGAGCGGGAGCTGCGTGTCGTCTGTGAGCAGAAGCGGTGTTTATTCAAGCCCAAGTGGCAGCACCACGACAGACGGACTTTCCCGAAGTAAGCTAATCATTGTCGCTCCCCGTCAAAGGCAGGAGGATTCTCGTGACTACGTCGTCAATTGACGCCTACGGCCGCACAACAGTGCCAGCTGAGGTTAGGTCGGCGGTGGGCATTAAACCCGGAGTAAAGCTGCACTGGCATCTCATGCCGGACGGCAGTGTGCTGGTTCGCGCCAAAACAAGTTCCATCCTCGAATTGGCAGGCAGCCTGCCTGCGCCCGACAAACCGGTCTCCATCAAAGACATGAACCCTTGGAGGCGAAGGCGCTAGCAGGAATATTTACATCTAGTTAAATCGCCGAATCACAGAAATTCTGCGAGCGTATGACCTCATGGCAATCCATCGCTCCTCTGCCGCGGCGGACACCATCGCCTGAACCGCCGGCTGCAGCCTCGCCTAAGCCGCGCACCTTTGCATTAAGAGGTTGCACCAGCCGAGCTTCGTTGGGCGCGACCAGTTCGGAAGAAGGGCCTTCAGACGACTGACTGAAATCTCCCTGCCTGACCGCGCATTTTCGCCGCTTCGAAAATCCTACTGCAAATAGGCGGTCATTTTCCGCCTCCCATCCAGCCCCCGTCCGGCTATACCACGAGCAGGCTTCTGCAACCATCATTCGCTGGATGCGCAGGTTGCAACCTGACATTTGTCAGAGCACTGCTCGACGAGCCTGCAAACTTAACCAAGATAGCCCGACATATGAACAAGCAAGATATCAAACTCGCAGCCTCGGTCAATGCTCACGCCGATACGGTCAACACGTTGCACTCGTACCTGATCGACTGCCATTTCGATGAAACGCATCTCACGCCGATGCACCTCGCGCTGGCTCTCGAATACGCCTATCAGCCTCATCCGAGGTTTTGGCGAGACCTCAGCGTTTCGGTTTTGGAAGAAGCGATGTCAAGCCACATGCCTAACTGGCGAGCCGCACCGGCCATGAAGCAGGGAGGCGCACACAGGCTTTTCCAAGAGGTGGAGACGGTCCGGCGAATTAACGCGTTCGATGAAGCGAATGCGGAAATGTTATCGACGCTGCCGGCCGCAGAACGTCTGACAACGTCCTCCGCGGCGTTCGCGTGGATTTCCGCCGAACTCGAGCGGAAGGAACTGACGGCGGAACTCGAGTTCGCACGACCGGACGGCGATCGCTGCGGCGAAAAGGCACTCGACGCTCTGTACTGTCTCGAGGAGACAAAGCGGGGAGTTGTCGTCGAGCGTACGGGAACAATCGTCGCGAAAGCATACCGCGACGCTGTGATGAAACGTCACGCGGCGCTTGCCAAGGTTTGACGGGCTTGGGTGGCGGAGATTTTCATGATGAATACCGGCGATATCGGGACGCTCGACAGCGTTCATTCGGAGACGGTCGATGCGCTCGTCGCTTACCTAACGGATTGTCAGTTCCGCGAGTCGCAGTTGACCGTAGGAAACCTGGTGATGGCAGTAGAAGCGGTCTACGAACCGCATCCACGGTTCTGGCGAGACTTCAGTCTAACCTGCGTCGTCGATGCAATAGCGCGCGTGTTCCCTGACCGGAAACCCAGTGAAAGCAAAGCACCGCGCCGCAGTGCCAAGAGCCTAATGCGGGACTTGGAAGAGATACTGAAACTCAACGCTTTCGACGAAGCTAACGCGGAAATGCTCGGCGCTCTGCCGACGCATAAGCGCCCAGCAGACCGGACGGCAGCAGCTGATTGGATTTGCGCCGAATATCGTCGCAAGGGGCAGATGACAGAGTCGATGGTCGCTCAAATTGAGGGCAAACGATGCGGTGACGCCGCGCTAGAGGTCCTGAAATGCATAGAAAACGCGCGTGCGGGGAAGCCGTTCGAGCGGATCGGAACTGCGGTAGCTCACTGGTACCGAGAATCAGTAGTGAAACAGCGGATGGAAAGACCCGTACTGTGATGCGTGAAGAATTGCGGCTACCGCACTGTGTGCCGGCTCAGGGTGAACACGATTCGCTTGATGCGAGCAGGATGGATGCACCCTGCTCGCCAGGCCGGCGATCGCTCGCCATTACAAAAGCAATCAAGCGGCGGCCGATTCAGCCGCTGCAGCGTTTGTCGACGCGGACGCCTGCGCCGGTGCTTCGGGCGTCGCGACCGATTTCTTCGCGGCAGCCTTCTTCGCCGTCACCTTCTTCGTCGCGACCTTTTTCGCTGGTGCCTTCTTGGCCGGTGCGACGGTCTTTTTCGCGGCGCCCTTCTTCGCAGCAACCTTCCTGGTCGTGGCCTTTTTGGCAGCTGCTTTCTTCGTACCTACTTTCTTCGCGACAGCTTTCTTGGCGACAGCTTTCTTGGCCGGCACCTTTTTCACCGCCTTCGGTTTCACATCACCCTCTCCCGCGCCGCCCTCAATCAAAAATGCCGTCCGGTCCTTGGCGCCGGCAAGCCACGCCGGGGCGGGACCGCGCCCGCTCCACGTTGCCCCGGTCTTCGGATCGCGATACTTCGGTGCCTGCGGACCACGAACATAGTTTCCGGCCTTGGAAGCCTTGTCCGCAGCCGTCACCGGGGCTTCCGATGTGCCGTCCGTCAGAAACTTACTACGATCCTTCGCGCTGGCGATCCATGAGGGCGCACGACCATGCCCCGTCCAGGTAGCGCCACTCTTCGGATCGCGATACTTTGCAATCGACGCAGACGATTTGGCGGCGACCTTAACGCCCGGCTTGCGACCACGTTTCTTCGAACCGCCGATGTGCGCTTCGATGTCAGCCGTGGTCAAACCATGCTTCTCCATGATGTCGCGAATCTTCGCGACTACACCGGACGACTGCTTTACAACCAGTGCTTCAGCTTGCGCCTGGAGCTTTGCGATTTGTGCCTGAACCTTTTCAAGTGTTGCCATTTATATCTCTCCCCGTGGTTAGCAATGGCCGCACTATGCCATATAACGCCGCGAATAGGCCATACAGCGACAAACCTTATCAGCGTTATCGAAACCAGAGTGGTATTCTCAAGGCACGGCGTTTGCGCTGGCGCAGTAAATCATGAGAGGTGCACAAACTGTAAAATGGGGAAAATTCATGGATGAGAGAAAGCGCGACAGCATGGTCGCCTATCTACGCCGCAGGATGGCAGAAGTCGGCATTGAGCTTGATGACCTGGCTGCCGCATTTGCCGAAGACCAGATTAAACAAAAGGCGTAAGCGTTGCCCCAGCACCGTCTAGACCAATGTTGCCAAAGTGGACACAGTAGGCCCCACCAAACGAGTGGTGGAGACTACTTTGTCACCTGAGATAGCAACAGCAGCGAGACGGACGCGTAAAGGTACTCCCAACCACCCCATCGAGTTTCGGCGTGAACTCGCGAAGCTGGCATGTGAACCGGGTGTCTCGGTCGCACGACTGGCTTTGGAACACGGGCTCAATACGAATCTTTTGTTCAAATGGCGCCGAGCCTATCAAGCCGGGCAGTATGAGCCGCCGACACTGCTGCCCGTAGAAGTGGTGCACGAGGAGCGCACAATTGAGAACGCGGCTGTATTGCCGGCTCAGTCGCAGAGCAAGGCCCATCCAGTCGTCGCTGGTGTGATTGAGGTAAGCGTAGGCGTCGCACGCGTGCGTATCGAGGGCACGCCCGACCCGGCCACGCTGCGTGTTGTGTTGCGTACGTTGCGTGCCGCTGCGGAGGCTGAAACGTGATTGGTCTTCCTGTCGGCACGCGTGTCTGGCTGGCTGCCGGCGTGACCGACATGCGGGCAGGATTCAACAGCCTCGCGGCCAAGGTGCAAACCGTGCTCGAACGGGATCCGTTCTGCGGGCACGTCTTCGTATTTCGTGGCAGACGCGGCGACCTGCTCAAAGTGCTGTGGTGGAGCGGCGATGGCATGTGCCTGCTGATGAAGCGACTCGAGAAGGGGCGCTTCGTCTGGCCACAAGCCGACGGTGGCGTTATTTGCCTGAGCCCTGCGCAACTATCAATGCTGCTGGAAGGCATCGACTGGCGGCAACCGACGAGAACGGCACGACCGACGTCGGCGTTGTAAACGTCGCTGCTCGCGCGTAAACTGCCTGCATGACGCGCGCGAATCCGCTTCCCGACGATGTCGAAACGCTGAAGGCCATGCTGCTCAGCCAGGAGGCGGCACTTCGCGAGCGCTACGCGCAAGTGCTCAAACTACAGGAAATGGTCGACTCGCAACAAGCCGCGCTGGCTTCGCGCGCAGCGGAAGTCGAACACCTGAAGCTGCTCATTGCCAAGCTGCGCCGTATGCAGTTCGGCCGCAAGTCGGAGAAGCTGGACCGCCAGATCGAGCAACTTGAGTTGCGTCTCGAAGAGCTTGAGACTGACGAAGGCGCGGCACCGGTGGAAATCCCGAAGACGCCTCGCACGGCCGTGGAACAGGCACCGCGCAAGCCACTGCCCGAACATCTGCCGCGTGAGATCCAGACACACTTGCCCGAATTCGCCGGAAAGTGCACGCAGTGTGGTGGCCTGATGAAGTCGCTGGGCGAAGACGTCGCTGAACAACTTGAGTACGTACCGGCAAGCTTCCGGGTCATCCGTCATGTGCGCCCGAAGTTTGCCTGCGTGTGTTGCGACCACATCTCTCAGGCACCTGCACCGAGCCGTCCCATCGAGCGTGGTCTCGCTGGCCCAGGGCTGCTGGCACACGTGCTGGTCTCGAAGTTTGCAGACCACTTGCCGCTTTACCGGCAGTCGATCATCTACGCGCGGGAAGGCGTCGAGCTTGATCGCTCGCTGCTTGCCAAGTGGGTCGGGCACGCGGCGACGCTGCTGCAGCCACTCGTTGAAACACTACGTCGTCACGTGATGTCGGCGACGAAACTGCACGCGGACGACACGCCGGTTCCCGTGCTTGCACCAGGCAATGGCAAGACGAAGACCGGTCGCTTGTGGGTGTACGTGCGTGATGATCGTGCATCGGCCGACATGACGCCGCCGGCAGTCTGGTTTGCCTACACGCCGGATCGAAAGGGCATCCATCCGCAACAGCATCTCGATGCATTCAACGGTACGCTGCAAGCCGACGCGTACGGTGGATACCAGGCTATCTACGAAACCGGGCGAGTTACAGAGGCAGCTTGCTGGGCGCATGCCCGACGACAGTTCTATGAGTTGCACGTAGCGCGCCCCAATGCGTTGAACACCGAAGCGCTCGAGCGTATCGGCGCGCTATACAGGATTGAGGAAACGATCCGGGGCAAACCGCCCGATGAGCGCCGGGCGTATCGCCAGGAACATGCGCGGCCGCTACTCGATCGCTTCCATGCATGGCTCACCATGACACTGGAAACGCTCTCGCGCAAATCGGATACGAGCCAGGCGATCCTCTATGCGATGAATCGGTGGGAAGCGCTCACACGCTATTGCGATGATGGCCAACTCGAGATTGACAATCTGCCAGTCGAGCGCGCGCTACGCGGAGTGGCCATCGGTAGGCGCAATTACCTGTTTGCCGGTGCCGATTCCGGGGGTGAGCGCGCCGCTGCCATCTACAGCCTCGTTGGCACCGCAAAACTCAACGGCATCGATCCTGAGGCCTATCTGCGCTACGTGCTCACGCGCATCGCCGACCACGCGATTAACCGCATCGACGAACTCACACCGTGGGCCGTCGCCGATCAGCTCCGCCGCCCAGCCTGACAATCACGCTCTCCAGTCAAGACGTTGCTGCTGCCACGCTTAC